>JBDUAX010000485.1:0-3552 GCA_040004455.1 Gemmatimonadaceae bacterium | reverse complement strand
ACTTGATGAACCTGTCCCCATCAAACTGGACTTGATGAACCTGTCCCCGAACAACCGAACAACTGAACGATAGCCGAACCGTTACCATACGGAGCCCAATCGACCGCCCCGTTTTTTAAACTCACGCTCCAACGAACCAACGCCGTGCAAGAGCCGTGGCCCCCAACCGACACCGAAACATTTCCGGTTTTTCCGGGGCAGTTAGGCGACCCCTCCGCCGAACTCTCGACACTCCGCGACGTCGCCCGAGCCCTCGCCTCCGACACAGGCTCTCGAGAAATCCTCGCGACCCTCTGCAAAGCCGCCACCATCCGAGGGCAATCAAGTGGCGCAATGGTGGCCGAAATATACGCTGATACTGGTACTTATGCGGCCGCAATTGGCATCTGCGAAGATCTTGTCGGAACAGCGTTCCCAGTCGCCGGATCGATCACCGAAAGAGTGCTCCGCGACCGAAAAGCCATTGGCTCAAACCTCGCAATGCTCGAAAGCTCCCCATTCTTCTCCGAAATCCTCCAAACGCACAACATCGGGCCCGCCATCATCCTGCCGCTGGTCGCCCACGAGCGCCTCCTGGGCACCCTGACGGTCTGTCGGGAAATCGGATCCGCGGCCTTCGACGCGGTTGCAGCCACCCGATTGGAAGCCGTCGCCGACTTGGCCGCGCTCGCCCTCTGGAACGCCCGCCTTCTCGAAGAAGCCCGCGAAGGTGACGCCGCCAAAACGAGCCTCCTCGCCACACTCTCGCACGAGCTCCGCACGCCACTCGCTGCCCTCGAAGGCTATGGCGAACTCCTCGAAGACGAGATCCTCGGCCCTCTCGCACCCGCGCAGCGGGACGTAATCACCCGCCTCCGAACGGTCAGCCGCCACCTGGGGTCGCTCATCGAAGACATCCTCACCTACGCTTCCCTCGAAGCCGATCGGGTGGTGCCGAGGGTGGCCGCGACCAACGTCGATGAATTGGTCGACTCACTGCACCCGTTTGTCGAACCACTCGCTCGCGAAAAAGGCATCGCGTTCGACATCGCCGTCGAGGAAAATTTGCCAGTCATTGCAACGGATGAGGCCAAAGTGCGTCAGATCCTCATCAATCTTTGCCAGAATGCGGTGAAGTTTACCGAGAATGGCGCAGTCACGGTTCGAGTGTCGCGTGCTTCTCCTCAAGCCGACGCCGTTCCTGCAATTCGCTGCGCCGTGCGCGACACCGGTGTCGGCATTTCGGCGACAGATTTGCAGCGCCTTTTTCGCCCATTTTCGCAACTCGATTCGAGCCTCTCACGCCGCCACGGCGGGACTGGGCTCGGCCTCTACATTTCGCGTCGACTTGCCACGTTACTGGGAGGGCGCATCGAAGTAGTTTCCCGACCGGGCGATGGTTCAACATTTACACTCGTCCTTCCCGTCGCTCGCCCCTGAGAGCTCGTCCTCGAGAGCTCGTCTGCGCAGCTCGCCGTTAGATTCCACGAATATGAACGCGTTCGCACAAACAAGCATTTTCAACGACGGTTACATCGCAGAGCAGTTCGAACAGTACCGTCGCGATCCCGGCAGTGTTGATGAATCGTGGCGCCAATATTTTCGCGTCGCCGAATCGCTCTTCGCTCAAGCAGGCGTCGCCCCCCTCACATCATCCGCAAGCATCTCTCCAGCGAACAGCAATGTCTCCGCGAGCGATGTTTCCATTTTGCAAAAGGCCGCTGGTGCATCAGCACTGCAATCTGCCATTCGTGACTATGGACATTTCGCCGTGCAAATCGATCCGCTCGGATCGCCACCACCAGGTGCTGCCGAACTGACCCCGGAATTTCACGGCATTACCGAAGCAGATTTGCGGGCGCTGCCAGGCGCGATGCTCGACGCGCGCTACAAAACCGCTGCCGAAGTCATTGAGCGGAAACGCGAAGTGTATTCGCGCCACATTGGTTTCGAAGTGTGGCACTTGTCGGAAGAGAACGAACGCGAATGGTTTCGTAAAGCATTCCGCGAACACCTCATTACGCGCGACTTGACGGCGGAAGAAAAGAAAGCAGTGCTTCATCGCCTGAACGAAGTCGACGGATTGGAACGCTTCCTCGGCCGGCAATATGTTGGTGCGCGTCGTTTCTCGATTGAAGGCACCGATATGCTCGTGCCAATGCTCGATGAAACGATTAACGAGTGTGGGCGCGTTGGTGCACGCGAAATCGTCATCGGCATGGCGCATCGCGGACGGTTGAATGTGCTCACGAATGTCATGGGCAAACCGTACGAAGCGCTGTTCGCCGAATTTGAAGGGCTTCACGATCATCCGGACGAGAACGCGACCGGCGACGTGAAATACCATCTCGGCTACGAAGGTTCGCGCATGGTTGGTGATCACGAAGTGCAGTTGCATCTCGTGCCGAATCCATCGCATCTGGAAATTGTGAATCCGGTTGTCGAAGGCGTCACTCGGGCTCGCCAGCGCGTGCCAGGCCAGCCGGGACAACGTGATGAAACGCTCGTCGTGCCCATTGCCATTCACGGTGACGCAGCATTCCCCGGTGAAGGCGTGGTTGCCGAAACGCTCAACATTTCGCGCTTGGCTGGTTATCGCACAGGTGGGACGATTCACATCATCGTGAACAATCAGGTTGGATTTACCACCGAACCGACGGAAGCGCGCTCCACGCACTATTCGTCCGATCTCGCGAAGGGATTTGAAATTCCAATCTTCCACGTGAACGGCGACGATGCGCAATCGTGCATTCAGGCGGTTCGTTTGGCGTGTGCCTACCGCGCAGAATTCAAGAAAGATGTATTGATCGATTTGGTTGGTTATCGTCGTCACGGTCATAACGAAACCGACGAACCGACGTTCACGCAGCCCACGTTGTACGCGAAAATCAAAGCGCATCCAACCGTGCCGCAGGCGTGGGCAGAGCGCCTGATCGCCGATGGCGTCATGTCAACGGCCGAAACATCGGCCGACGAGAAAGCCGTGTTCGACGCGTACGTGCTGATGCACGCGCACTTCAAAGCTTCGCTCGCATCCGCAGAAAGGCATGCGCCGTGGCCGCAGGAAAACGTAGCAACGCCCCGGTCCAATGCGACTGCATTTTCGGTCGACCAATTGCTTGAAATGAACGACGCGCTGCTCACGTATCCGTCCGATTTCAATCCGCATCCACGGTTGGCGAAGCAATTGGAACGTCGTCGTGATGCGATGGGTGACGCTGGTGGTATCGATTGGGGACACGCGGAGGCACTTGCGTTTGGCTCGCTGCTCAAGTCGGGCGTTTCAATTCGCCTATCCGGACAAGACGCCGAACGCGGAACATTTTCGCATCGGCACTCTGTCTTAAGCGACATCGATACCGGCAAGCGCTACATGCCCCTCGGTCATTTGCCCAATGCTTCGGGCGCAATCGAGATCTACAACTCGGCGCTATCCGAAACGGCGATTCTCGGCTTCGAATATGGTTACAGTTGCGTTGCCGACGACACGCTCGTGCTGTGGGAAGCGCAGTTCGGAGACTTCGTGAACGTTGCGCAGCCGATCATCGATCAATTCATTGTTTCCGATCGCGC
>JBDUAX010000484.1:0-3565 GCA_040004455.1 Gemmatimonadaceae bacterium | reverse complement strand
CGCGGTTTCGACGGCGTATTCGTCGAGTTCGCTGCAGCGCCCGCTACCGGCCATTGGTGAAGTGCGAGTGCGTCGGACAAGGTGGAGAGCACGCCGGTCATGTGTGACGTGTACTGTCGCACCGCCAAATAGGCACCCGCATTCGTCGCGCCCGCGACAAACGCGAGCCCATAGCCAAGTCGCGCGTTGCCCTCGGGCGTGCGTTCTGTACCCGTGAGGTTGCGTGAGAAGTTGAGTGGCATGATCACTCGCCTTTCACAAACGTCTTTGAACGCTCAATACCGCGCCCAACAGGCGCGACATCTGCCGCGTTCGGCGCGCAACAATCCGTGCGACCGGCCTGAATTGGAGGACACGGCAACGAACCGTAAGAGCAAAACACGCAGCAATCTCCCTTCAACGGACTGAGACGCGCCCTACAGGCAGTGCACTCGTGAAAGAACACGCAGGCGTCGGTCGGCATGGGGAGACGTTCGACAAAGCCGCAGGAAGGACATTTCAGATCGGAGATCAGTTCCATTACAGAATGGTAACGCTGTACGAGCCTTCAGGGTCGCGATTGTTGCCGAGATGATCGAGAATGCGATCCTCGATTTGTCGACTGATATCCAAGTTGCTCAATAGCGATGACGGCGCTGCAATTGCAATGATCCATTTCGGGGGCGAATCGATGCTCGAAGAGTGGCTCATCATGAAGACAAATTTCCTGCCGCGAGGGCTGAGCTCACTCGCTGTCGCAATTCGTCGAGTGCTGCAATGGGGTCGTTGGTTGCAGCCGTCACCGGTTCGAGTGCGCGCTCAACGCGTCCCGACGTCACGTCGATGACCTGCGTGCTGAACGTGATGCTGTCGCGACTTGCGTTCCGATAGTAGTAGTTTCCCGCGACTACTACCGATGCGCCGTTGGCGCGCGCCATTTCGATTGGATCAACCGCATTGCCGGTTTGCGTGCGACCGCGCAGGTACAGTCCGCCCGCTTCAACAACATCAACAACATCAACAACATCGACAACATCGACAACATCAACAACTGGCAAACGCGACAGGCCGCGCGTCAGCCAATCAGATGCATCAAACCGATGGCATCCAACTTCGCGTCGTTCGTGCGATTCACCAGCACCGCGACTGCAACTCGTCCTGGTTGCAGCGTGCGCGTGTCATTCGCGCGCGACGAACGATTCGCATACAACCATCCGCCAACAATCATGCTGCAGACGGCCGTCGCAGCCGCGAGATACGCAGTAGCTCCAAATAGTTTGGTGCTTTTCCGCGCGACTTGAGGCTCGTCACGCGCAGGCTCCGCATCCAGATGCGCGCGCGGGCCGATCACATTTGCTGCAGTGAAGACGGAGGGAGTTGCAGTCGGCACCGCTTCAGGCTTTCTGGCCAACTCGGCACGCGCCGGTTCACGCAACAGTTGTTGTTCATACTCCTTCACACGTGGCTCTGGAGACGCGCCAAGTTCGTCGTGAATCAGTGCCTGGTACGCGCGAGCATGACGAATGCCTCCGGCGCGATCACCGGCGGCATTCATCGCCGACATCAGTCCTACAGCCAACCGGACCATTTATTCAGTGCCTCACTTCGATGTGCATTTCTATCTGATTTCAACGCAGGAGCGCGATGCGATGACGCCGGCCGATCCCCAATTCGGCGCGAAGGCACTCAAAGTTCCTGACGCGGCGTTTGTTGCTGCGGGACTCAGTCCCGACCCCATGCCCATTCCGCGCATGGGATCACACTGGGGCGACAGTACGAGTCACGAGTTTCACGGTTCGGCGTTTACGGCAACGATGATTTACGGATACTACGATGCCAAAATGATTTTCATTGAACCGATGCTGGCCAAGTCGTTCATTGAATCAAACCCCAATTTCTCCGCAGCCATGAAGACACCGGCAAAGTATCCAAAGGCAGGTCGTTATCCGACCTCGTACACCGTCACGCATGACGCGACAACCAAAACGTATCGTGCGAAGCTGAATTCGTTCGTGAGTCGCGACTAACCGCCGCACGAATCGTAGCGACGTCGATCTCACACATTTCCATCATCGCGTCGCGTGAGCAGTCAGCCTGATTTTTCTGTGCCCGGATATCCGGTCATCTCGATGGTCGAACCGTGAACGCATCAAGGTGCAAGGGACAGTCTGCTGCCATTCAAATTCGTACCATGTAAAACAAAGCGACGCTCGCTTTAGGCGAGCGTCGCTTTGTGACTGCATACGGGCGCGATTAATCAGGCGCGCTGGCGACGGCGCACAAGTCCGACTGCAACGAGTCCGACGGCGAACAACGACACGGTCATGGGCTCCGGCACAGTGTTGCCAATGCCACCGCCCTGCACATTGAGTCCACCAACGGCGTCGATTTCGTTGTCGCCATCCTGCTGAATGGCACCTGGACCGCCCCATGTGACCGACGCATAACGAAACGTCGCCAGGTTCGGGAGTTGGTACACTGCGACAAACCCATCGCTAACGTTTGGATCAGCCGACCAACCTGCACCATACACGTGTGTCAGGATGGCCTGCGTCCAGCCCGCATCTGCGGCGTTCGGATCGTTAGACAGCCAGGCGGTATTTTCGAGCACCTCTTCCGGCACCGGCCCATGGTCAACGAACACGAAGACAGCGAGCTGATTGGCTTGTCCACCCAAATCCCAGATGATTCCGAAAGATGGGCGGCCGCCTACCCCCGCGGCGCCGAAGCTCATTTGATTGCCGACATCCTGGACCCACTTGAAATCAAGGGCGTTTGCAGCAGCAGCGATGCTCCCCCCGGTTCCGTAAGACCCCAAAACCGTATTGTCAATTCCGAATCCGGCGTCGCCGTCAGCGCCCTTCACGTACGAACCCAGTGAAAAGCCGTTGGGATTGGTCCACAACCCGTTTTCAATGCACGTGGTGTTGACGTTGATGCCGAGGTTGATAAACGTCTGAACGGTGGCGCCGAATACTGGGTTACCAACCGTTGTACCGGGGGTTGTCAGACACGCCGCGAACGCCGAACTGGGCGCAGCTGCGACCGACAAAGCGGCCGTCAGGGCGATGTAGCTAGCTCGCTTGAAGCGAAACATCGTTGTCTCCTACCTTGGAGTGGTTCGTGCGGGAAAGCGATCGGCATATGTATGCAGCTTTCGGAAAACTGTGTCAAGCTGAGCCGCTCACGTGTGAATCGCAGAGTTATGGTTTGGTATTAAATCGCACCGTAAAGAGCATGGCATACAGCTGCGCCACCGTTGTCGAATCCGGAGTCGTTGCCGACAGCGTGAGTTTCCGTGGCACCGTCGGCAGCTCCGCCGAACCCGGAAGTACCGCCCAGTGCGCGCCAACGAAGAACTGCAGGTCTGGGGTTTTTCCAGTCACAATGATTGCAGGATGTCCGCCAATGGTTGTCGGGCATTCCTTGCGCAGTGTCAGGGCGGGCGTTGTACGAAGTGGATTCGTATTCACGCCGAAATCAAAGGCGAAATGGTCCGCCTTGCGACGCCACAGTCCAATTTCAGTTACGCGAGTTTGGCGGCTTATAGGGACAGATCCGGGAACAAGCCGAAACGTGAATGCTG
>JBDUAX010000091.1:0-12049 GCA_040004455.1 Gemmatimonadaceae bacterium | reverse complement strand
ACACCGACCCCGAAGCAATTCAGCGTGCGTTTGGCCTCAAGGAAAAATTTCAAAAGCCAACCGGCATATTCGCGAATCAACCGAACCCGTACCTCGGTGGATCAAAAGACGTCGGTCGCTTGTTTCGCTTTATGGTGCTCGCGCTCGTCGTAATGTTCGCCGTGAACTACGGCATGTCCCGACGCGAAAATGTGTTCACCGGTCAGTTCAAGTTTGATCGCAGCAAAGTGGACACGACTGCATTCGTTACTGATCCATTCGAACTCAAGGGGCGCACATCGAATGTAGAAGTTGATATCGACACTGATCTGGATAACGACTGGGTGTATTTCAATCTCGCGCTGATCAGCGAAGCCGACGGCCAGGCACTCGATGTCGGGCGCGAAGTCAGCTACTACCATGGCTCGGACAGCGACGGCTCGTGGACCGAAGGGTCACACAACGACGACTTCAAGCTCGGCTCCGTGGCATCGGGAAAATACATTTTGCGCGTGGCACCCGAAGGTGGTGAAGCTTTCAAACACAATGTCAACTACACGCTGCGCATTAAACGCGACGTCCCGTCGTTTTCGTTTTATATCGTAGCGTTCGTACTGTTGCTCATTCCAGCAATCTTCATGATGGCGCCCGGTTCGAGCTTCGAAGGTCGTCGTTGGGCGGAGAGCGATCATCCAGTTGGCGGCGCCAAATCAAGCAAGAGCAGCAGTGATGATGACGACAGCGATGACAGCGATGACTAGGCGCATTTCGCAAAGCGACTCAATTATGCATACAAATTTTCGAACGGAGTTTGTCTGATGCGGACTGTCATTTATACCATCTGGAGCGTCGGAATTCTCGGCCTGCTGGGTGCAGCGCAGTGGACTGGATACTCGTTCACCAGCGCGACTATGAACAAAACCAATCCGCGTTCCGTTCGCGCCAACCCTGGTTCCTATCGTTCACCATACTACCTCCCGGGGCACACGCTCCGTGGCAAGTAAAGGAGAGCACACTGATGTCACCGCTCATGACCAACATTACCAGCGCGGCGGTTTTCGCCGGCCTTGGTGCACTGCTGTTCATCATCGTGTTCGTCGTTATCGACTTGCTGACTCCAGGAAAGCTGTGGGACGTCATTGTTGAAAAACAGAATACGGCCGGCGCCATTCTGATTGGGTCGGTGGCAATCGCCATGGGTATCATTATCGCGGCCGCCGTTCATTAGCTCACGCAGTTACATTCGAAGGAATAGGTTGTGAGCATCGCGCTGTTTGTATCCGTTTGCCTGATTGCTGCGTGCGGGCTTATCTACGAGCTCGTGGCGGGGGCGTTGGCGTCGTATCTGCTGGGTGACAGCGTTACGCAGTTTTCGACGGTCATTGGCACCTACCTGTTTGCCATGGGAATCGGGAGCTGGATTTCGCGGTTCATCGTGCGCGGAGTGGTCGCAAAGTTTGTACAAGTTGAACTACTGGTCGGAATCATCGGCGGCTTTTCGTCGATGGCACTTTTCCTTGCGTTTGCGTACACCGAGGCGTTTCGCCCGGTGCTGTATGGAACGGTTATTTGCATCGGCACATTGGTCGGACTCGAAATTCCTTTGTTGATGCGCATTCTGCGCGACCGATTTGCTTTCAAGGATGTCATTTCCAATGTGCTGACATTCGACTACATCGGGGCGCTCGCAGCGTCATTGATTTTTCCGCTGGTGTTGGTGCCGAGGTTAGGCCTGGTTCGCTCGGCGCTGCTGTTCGGTTTTGTGAATGTGTTGGTTGCGTTGTGGAGCATTCAACTCTTCAAAGACGCGTTGCCGAATCGCCGAGCGTTGCAAGCGGGCGCGCTGGCGGTCATTGCGTTGCTCGGAGTCGGGCTGTGGAAGGGGCAGGAAATTACGTCGCTTGCTGAAGATGGCATGTACGCGGATCCCGTCATTCTCGCACGCGACACTCGATATCAGCGAATTATTCTCACCAACTGGAAAGATGATTTGCGATTGTACTTGAATGGACACTTGCAATTCGCGTCGCGCGACGAATATCGGTATCACGAAACACTCGTGCATCCGGGATTAGCTGCGTCACCAACTCGCGCTCAGGTGTTGGTGCTGGGTGGCGGCGACGGATTGGCGGTGCGCGAAATTCTCAAGTATCCCGACGTTCAACACGTCACACTGGTCGATCTCGATGAGCAAATGACGACGCTCTTCAAGACGCATCCAAGGCTCTCGGCGCTCAACGACAGTTCCTTCAGCAACCCGCGGGTAAAGGTTGTCAACGCCGATGCGTTCACGTGGCTGGATTCAACGAAGGTGCTGTACGATTTCGTTGTGGTCGATTTTCCGGATCCGTCCAACTACCACGTGGGCAAATTGTTCACGAGTGCGTTCTATAGACTCGTGCAGCAACACCTTGTGCCCGGTGCAATGATTGTGGTGCAGGCCACATCGCCGATGTTTGCGCGGCAATCGTTTTGGAGCATTGCGAACACCTTGCAAGCCGCAGGATTACACACCTGGCCCTACCACACGTATGTGCCGAGCTTCGGTGAGTGGGGTTTTGTGCTAGCGGGGAGGGGCGAGTTTGCTCCACCGTCGCATTTGCCGGAAGGACTGAAATTCCTCACTGCGTCGTCACTTCCATCGTTGTTCGATTTTCCAACCGACATGCAGCGCGTTGCGGCTGAGCCTAATCGACTGAATGATCAGGTATTGGTGCGATATTACGAGAAGGAATTCGAAGCTATCAATCGTTAGGGCGAGTGTTCAACACCATGCAGTGTTAACGCGTGTCTGACTCGAAGGGTTTCTCGCGACGCGATTTCGTACGCCTGATTGCGTCGGCGCCGCTGGTAAACATCGCTGCTTCTGGTCCGCGCCAAATTGAATCGGTTGCCGGCAAAGCGAATGAAGCGCCTTCCCTAATTGGATTGTCGCGCAAAACGGATCGCGTCATCGCCGGTGGTTTCGTTGAGGATGACAGCGCTGTTGGTCATCAACTGCGTGACGGCAAACCATTCACTGCTGCGCGAGAGCAACGAAGAGCATCGGTCGCGATTGTGGGCGGCGGAATGGGAGGACTCTCGGCCGGTTGGCGACTCGACGCCCTCAACATGCGAGACTGGCTCATACTCGAATTGGCAAGTGAGCCTGGCGGCAACGCGCGAGGCGATCAGAACGAAGTAAGCCGATATCCGTGGGGCGCGCACTACGTACCGGTTCCAGGAAAGAACGCAACTCACGTGCGCCAGATGTTTCGCGAATTCGGGTTGCTCGACGCCGATGGAAAGTGGGATGAGCGCACACTGTGTCACAGCCCGCAGGAACGATTGTGGCAGCACGGTCACTGGCACGAGGGGCTCGAACCCGATGACGGTGCCACGCGAGTTGATCGCGACGAGTTCTCGCGTTTCACGGGAATTGTGAACGAATGGCGTGCAACTAATGCGTTCAGAATTCCAATGGGAGATGTGCACGTCAAGCAGTTGCCCGACAAGTTGCGCGCTGCATTGGGGACTCTTGATGCGGAGAACGCAGCCACGTGGTTTACCTCGCAGGGTTTCAAATCGCCCGCACTCAAGTGGTGGCTCGAATACGGCACGCGCGACGACTACGGCGCGTCGCTACAACAATCGAGCGCATGGGCGGCAATGCACTACTTCGCTGCGCGCGAGCCGGAGGAGCAGGGCCCGCTTACCTGGCCCGATGGCAACAACTGGATTGTTCGACAACTCGCCAGCCGCGCAGGCAATCGTATCATCACGAACGCGCCCGCGTACAGTGTGGAACGACGCGGATCGAAGTGGTTGGTTCGCACACCGAAGGTGGACGTTACTTGCGACGTCGTCATCTGGGCGGCGCCGTTGTTCGTGTTGCCACGTGTAATTCCAACTGTGCACGTTCCCGTTGAAACAGAATATGCGCCGTGGGTCGTGGCCAATATTACGCTCGATCATTGGCCGGTTGAACGTGGCTCATCGCCCTCGTGGGACAACGTTATTTACGACAGCGGCTCGTTGGGTTACGTCGTTGCGACACATCAATTCCTTGGCGAACCTGGTCCGCGCACTGTGTGGACGTGGTATCACGCTGTTGTCGATCGATCGGCGAAGGACGGGCGCATCATGTTGCGCGACAAGCCGTGGAGTGCGTGGCGCGATTTCATTCTCGACGATCTGTCGCGTGCGCACACGAACATTCGCGATGTTGTTTCGCGCATCGATGTCAAGCGGTGGGGGCACGCGATGGCACGCCCCGTTCCTGGTGTGTTGACACGCATGCAGACTTTGCGCGACTGGCAACCGGCACAGCACCTGTTCGTCGCGCACGCGGATATGACGGGTTTCTCGATTTTCGAGGAAGCGAATTGGCACGGCGTTACGGCAGCGGAGCGCGCGGTGAAAGTGCTGCGCGGTTCGTAAGCAATGGCTTACTGCGAGACGCGAATCAACAGCAACGACATCAACAACTAAAACAGCAACAACGAAACGCGGATCTAACGGATCACGCGGATTACATCACAACATTCCTGGAGTGCCGCAGCGAAAAACGGATGTGCCAAATTCGAAAATTGATTGTGTGTCGCGATGAGGTCTGGCTTTTTTGTTTGCTCATCTCCTCCGTCAATTTCGGGGGTGTAGTTCATTACAACAATGGCGCTTGGAATTGCCATTCGATCTTTCCGCCTGCTCAAATCTGATCCGCGTGATCCGTTAAATTCGCGTTTCTTTTTTCGCAGTTCATCCGCAAGATCCGCCCAATCCTCATCATCCGCGCCTCGAAGTAATCAGCTCGCCCTTCGTCCGCCCGCACAATCAGTCCACCCGCCAGCCCCAGTCATCTCCCCAAACAATCCGCGTCAATCAATCAGTTCAGCCGGGTAAATCCGCGTCTCGCAGTTTGTTTTTCCCAAGTCCAATGTCGTAAGTTACGAAGTCAACACCTGGAGCCCATCCATGTCCCACAGACTTCTCAAGTGCGCCGTCTTTGCATTCGCGCTCGTGTCAATCCGCGTTGCCGCTCACGCGCAACCGGTCAGCGACCCGTCGCAGCTCACGCTCGCGCGCATCTTCAGCTCGCGCGAGTTCGCGCCGAAGTTTCTCGACCAGTCGCAATGGCTCGACGACAGCGCATACACGACGATCGAACCCACACCACAAGGCAAGGGTTCGGAGTTAATCGCGTACGACCCCGCCACCGGCGCGCGACGCATCCTCGTGACGGCGCAGATTTTGACGCCAATGGGCACCACCATGCCGCTCGAAATGGAAGACTACAAATGGAGCGAAGATCATTCGCGCCTTCTCGTCTTCACCAACAGCGCGCGGGTTTGGCGAGCCAACACCCGCGGTGATTTCTGGGTGCTCGACATCGCCACAAAATCCCTGAAGAAAATGGGCGGACCAGACGCGAAGCCGCAAACACTGCAGTTCGCGAAATTCTCCCCCGATGGCAAGCGCGTCGCGTACGTGCGCGAGAACAATCTCTACGCCGAAAACATCAGCGACAACGCGATCACCCCGCTTACGAAAGACGGTTCTCGCACCACCATTAACGGCACGTTCGATTGGGTCTACGAGGAAGAACTGTCCCTGCGCGACGGTTTCCGCTGGAGCCCCGACGGAAAAAGCATTGCCTACTGGCAAGTTGACGCGAGTGGCGTGCGCGATTTTCTGCTGATTGATGACACCGATTCACTGTACTCATTCACCAAGGCGGTGCAGTACCCGAAGGCGGGCACCACAAATTCAAGCGTTCGCATTGGCGTTGTAAATGCCGCTGGTGGAAACACCACGTGGCTCGCAATTCCCGGTGATCCGCGCAACAACTACCTCGCGCGCATGGACTGGGCCGCGAATAGCACCGACGTGCTCGTCGAACAACTCGATCGCCGCCAACAGGTCAACACCTTTTACCTGGGCAACGCCGCAACTGGCAAAGCAACGGTTGCAATGGTTGACAGAGACAGTGCGTGGGTCGATGTCACCGACGGTTATTCCGATTACGGCGATGGCCCATCGGTGTGGTGGATTAACTCTGGCCGGGAGTTCATGTGGCTGAGTGATCGCGACGGGTGGAGTCACGTGTGGGCGTCCACGCGCACTGGCACATTGCGACTGGTAACGAGCGCGCCGCACGACGTCATCTCCGTTGTTCGCGTTGATGCGAAAGGCGGTTGGTTGTACTACATGGCATCGCCCGACAATGCTACGCAGCGTTTTCTCTACCGCACGAAACTCGATGGCACGGCGAAAGCCGAGCGTGTGACTCCGGCGGGCATTAGCGGAACGCATGCATATGACATGTCACCAAACGGCGTGTGGGCGCTGCATCAATGGTCGTCATTTGGCGTGCCACCGAAAAACGATATCGTACAGATGGCCACGCACAAATCCGTGCGCGTTCTCGTTGACAATGCGCAACTCGAGCAACGACTGGCTGCGATTGCGAAATCGAAACCGGAATTCTTCAAAGTGAATGTTGACGGACATTCCCTCGACGGTTGGATGATCAAACCACCCAACTTCGATTCAACGCGCAAATATCCCGTGCTGTTTTATGTGTACGGTGAACCCGCGGCCACAACCGTGAACGATGCGTACGCAGGTTCACAGTATTTGTGGTATCTGATGCTCGCGCAGGAAGGCTACATCGTGGCCAGCGTGGACAATCGTGGTACGCCAGCGCCCAAAGGTCGCGCGTGGCGCAAGGCGCTGCGCAACGCATCGGGTGCAGTGCGTGTGCGCGATCAGTCGGAAGCCGCGCGCATCATCGCGCAACGTTCGTACGTCGATCCGAAACGCATTGGTGTGTGGGGTTGGAGCGGCGGTGGTTCATCTACGTTGTTGCTCATGTTCCGCGCCCCCGACACGTACCGCATGGGCATGTCCGTCGCGCCCGTTGCCGACGTGCATAACTACGACACCATTTATCAGGAGCGCTACGTTGGACTGCCATCAACCGATTCCGCGGCGTATCGTGACGCAAGCGCGGTCTATTTCGCCGGCGGCCTCAAGGGCGATCTGCTGGTGGTGCACGGCACCGGTGACGACAATGTTCACTATCAAGGCACCGAGCAGTTGATTAACGCGCTCATCGCCCAGAATAAGCCATTTCAGATGATGGCTTACCCGAATCGCACGCACGGAATTTTTGAGGGGCCCGGGACAACTCGACACTTATACGAACTGTTGACGAGCTATTTGAAGCAACATTTGCCCGTCGGCACCGTCATGAATTAATCCTGCTTTAATATTCGCAAAAACGGCGCCCCAAACGGGGCGCCGTTTCTCATTTTAACTGTGAATTACCCCTCATTTGCTCAACGAAAAAAACGGTAATGCGTCTACACAACGAAGGCGCTGCATAGAGCAACGCATACCCCAAAATACCCCTCCGTTTCCGTCTATCTCTCAGTGAAAATATTCAGTTATCCGGCCTCGGCGGCCGCTGGTTCAATTGTGGGGCGGCCCCAAGGCATCCGCTCATGTCGCGAACAGTGCTATTCACGACACCAGCGTGCTAACGGTGCCAACGCCCTCATCGCTCCCGGCGCGGAGTCCGTAAGCTGCGTGACGTTCCGCACCAGCGGGCTTTCCGGAACATTTTCAAATAGCGGGCAACACGAGGTTTCTCGATGAACAGGTTTCGTCTGTCGTTGATAGCAGTACTGGTCCTGGTTATTGGCGCGAGCTTTGGCGCCAGGACCGCGTCCGCCCAGGTCGACATCATTCGCGGGCGAGTACTCGGCGCCGACACAACACCGGTTCAGGGTGTGACGGTCACAGCGACCACACTTTCGGGCGATAACGTCCGCACAGCTCGCACGGACAAGAATGGTCGGTACACGATTTCGTTCCCAGGCGGCGAAGGCGACTACTGGGTGGCGTTTGCGGCCATCGGATTCACGCCGCGCCGTTACGAAGTAAAGCGTACCGCTGATCAGGAAATTCTGATTGCGGACGCGCGCATGTCGGCGTCCGCGGTCAACCTCGCGGCGTTTCAGGTAAACGAACGCGTCGCTGCCTCGAAATCAGATACGGTTACCGACGTTAGCGGAACAGAAAAAACCCTGACGGCTGACAACGCGCTGCTGACCGCCGAACAAATGGGCGATCTCGCAGCGATGGCCGCGTCGATTCCCGGTGTGCAGTTGCTCCCGGGTGCCGATGGTGGGGCCGATGCATTTTCGGTGTTTGGTTTGGGGGGCGATCAGAACAACACGCAGCTGAACGGTTTGTCGTTCGGCGATTCCAACGTGCCGCGCGATGCGCAGGTGTCGGCGTCGCTCGTTACGTCGCCGTATGATGTCGCACGCGGCGGATTTTCTGGCGGTCAATTGCAGATTCGCACGAGAGCCGGAAGCAACAACATCGCGCGCAGACTGAGCTCGACATTGAATTCGCCACATCTACAGTGGGCCGATCAAATCGGGCAGTCGATAGCCAATCAGGCGACTCAACTCTCACTGGGCGGTTCCGCGTCCGGCCCGATCAAGCAGGACAAACTTTATTACAACACCTCGTTTCAGTACAATCGCACCACGCGTGACCTATTTACGTTGCTCAACACGAGCGATCTCGGGTTCAACACAGTCGGTGTGTCGAGCGACTCCGTTGCGCGACTCATCAATATTCTGAATACGATGAACGTGCCGTTGTCGGGCAGTTCGTTTCCCGGATTGTACCAGCAGAATTCCGGCAACGCACTTGCAAGTTTCGACTACAACCAGCCGAATTCAAATCGCGGAAACACGTACTCACTTGTCATTTCAGGAAGCGTGAACAGCACGCAGCCCGCCAGCTCCGGTTTTGGTGGTGGAAGTTCCACTGTATTGACAACGCCGTCGCGCGCAGGCACCAGCCTGAATTACAGCGTATCAACGCAGGGACGCCACAGCGGCCTGGTTGGTTGGCAAGGCATTCTCACGGAAACGAATCTCGGATACAGCGTTTCGCACCAGAGTAGCGATCCATATTCAATCCTTCCGGCCGCGACAGTGTTGGTAAACTCCGATCTCGGAAACGGCACGGCGTCGGTGAAAAACCTGAGCTTCGGCGGAAGCCCGACGCTCGGCACTTCAACCAACAATGTCACGATTGGTTATTCCAATACACTGTCGTGGTTCAGCCCGGACAATCGCCATCGCGTGAAGCTCACCACCGAGTTGCGCGGTGAAGACAATGAGCAGGATATCACGAATAACCGCTACGGAACGTTCTCGTTCAACTCCCTGGCCGACTTGCAGGGTGGCACCCCTTCATCGTTCACGCGTTTGCTGTCAGTTCGCCAGCGCGTGGGTAAACAGTTGATTGGCGGTGTGTCGCTGGGAGATGCCTGGCGCCCCGTTAACGATTTGCAGATTCAGTACGGCGTTCGCATGGACGGCAACAAATACCTTGTCGGTCCGGCAGAAAACCCGGCGGTCACTGCAGCGTTCGGCCTCAACAACACTGATGTGCCCAGCAAGATCTACTTCAGCCCGCGTGTTGGATTCTCGTACACCTATGGCACATCGAATCAGCTGACGCTGATTCCGGGAATGGTTCGCGCTCCCCGCGCAGTTATTCGCGGCGGTGTCGGTCTCTTCCAGAACACACCGGCTACGAGTTTGATTGGCACGGCGATCGACAACACCGGATTGCCCAGCGGATTGCAGCAGCTCAGCTGCGTTGGACTTGCGACGCCAATTCCGAACTACACAGCCTACCAGGCGAACGAATCGAGCATTCCGACCACCTGCGCCGATGGCACCAACGGCACGGTGTTTTCAAGCACGGTACCGAATGTGCTGCTGTTCGAGCCGGGATATTCCGCGCAGCGTTCGCTTCGTGCGAACCTGTCATGGAGCGGAGCGATTCTGAAAGATCTGTTCGCGGCCAACGCCGACGTGACAATTTCTCGCAACTTTTCACAGTCGGGCGCGTTCGATATCAACTTCCCGGGCGTACAGCAGTTTACGCTCGTGAATGAAAACGGACGGCCCGTGTATGTCGACCCAGCGTCCATCGTTACCACCAGCGGTCAAATTGCGTGGCGCAATGCGCGTGATTTCACGCAATTCGGTCGCGTCACACAACAACGGTCGGATTTGGCGAGCACGAGCAAACAACTCACATTGGGCATTCGGCCAGTTGCGTTCAGTTCGTCGCTTTCATGGGGGCTTACTTATGTCCTCGCCGATGTGCACGAAGAGCTGTTCGGCTTCAGCAGTACCGCGGCCGATCCACGCGACATCGTTCGCTCACAGAGCTCAACGTCGCCGCGACATCAGATTCAGGGGACGCTCAACTACAACGTGGCGAACACGGTGCAGTTCATCGTCGGATTCAACTTTCGGTCCGGCACGCGTTACACCCCGCTCATTTCGGGTGACGTAAACGGCGACAGTTATTCAAACGATCGCGCGTTCATCTACGATCCGGCCAAGCTTACCGATCCGTCGCAGGCCGCATTGGCAGCCGGCATGAATTCGCTGCTGACCGGTGGCACCGCCGAAGCGCGCAACTGTTTGTTGAACCAGGTTAACAAAATCGCATCGCGGAATTCGTGCACAACCACCTGGACCTCCGATGCAAATCTCAGCATCAGGTTCACGTCCATCAACGTCGGGCTGCCCCAGCGCGTCGGTTTGACCTTGCAGGTTTCCAATCCGCTTGCGGGAATCGATCGCCTCGTGCACGGCGAAGACAAGATCCACGGCTGGGGGCAGACTCCGCAGCCCGATCAGAACCTGTTGTATGTGCGCGGGTTCGATCCGTCAGCCAAGCAGTTCAAGTATGAAGTGAATCAGCGTTTCGGTTCAACCGCCGCATCGCAAATTGCAAATCGCCGTGTTCCGGGCTTCCTCGCGTTCGTCACGCTCGACCTTGGCCCCACGCGCGAACGTCAGCAGTTGTTGCAACAGCTGGATCGCGGTCGCTCGCGCACGGGCAACAAACCAAACGTGCAGCAGCTCCGTCAAACAGCGAACGTCGGCATCATCAACCCGATGCAGCAAATCCTCGTACAATCGGATTCGCTCAAACTCACGCGCACGCAGGCAGACAGCCTCACTGTGCTGAATCGCTTGTTCGTGCTCAAACAAGATGCAATCTGGGCGCCCATTGCCAAGCAGATGGCCGGACTCCCCGATCGTTACAACAAGGACAACGAGTACGATCGCTATCGCACCGGTCGCGAAAAGACTGTCGATCTGCTTATTCAGATCACTCCGGGCATCAAAGGATTGTTGACGGCGGAACAGTATCGTTTGTTGCCGCCGGCTCTCGTCACGTTCATGGATAAGCGTTCACTCAGGGTTCTGCGTTCAGGAACTTCGGGTGGCACAGGTGGCGCGGGCGGTGGATTTGGTGGCGGTGGTGGTGGTGGAGGTGGTGGTGGTGGCGGACGCCGCGGTTAAGGCGCGCGCATAAGCACGATGTACGGATACATCGAATTTCCGTCGCCCTTCTAGGTTTTTTTTCGATCGTTCCTCGTTAAACAAGAGTCATGATGCGCAGCATTTTTAATAGATCCCGATTTTTCCTGGCAATCGCGTCGTCGTCCGCGCTGGTGGCGACGCCCGTTGCTGCACAGGATTTGCAAACGCTGGCCGCCGCACAGGCGAAAATTCCAGTAAAGAAGTTGGGTGCCGCAGAAGCACGCAGCGCCGAACCGGTTGGCAACGTGTCGTCAATGCGCGTGTTGTCCGACGGTTCATTTTTTCTGAACGATGGCCAGCAGCGCAAACTGGTCATGTACGATCCGTCATTGAAAATGACGCGCGTCATTTCTGATACGCTTGGTGCAGCAATTCCGTACGGACAGCGCCAGATGAGCGTGATTTCGTACGCTGGTGATAGCACCATTGTGGTCGATCCGGCCACGCTGTCGTTGGTGGTGTTGAACAAGAAGGGTGAAGTGGCTCGCGTTATGTCGATGCCGCGCCCGCAGGACTTTGGAACGATTGCGTCGACGAACCTCGGTGCCAACGCTTTCGACAATATGGGTCGCCTGGTTTACCGGTCGCAGGGGGGCGGTGGTGGCGGCCGGGGCGTGCCCTTCGGCGGCGGCGGCGGCGGCGGTGGTGGC
>JBDUAX010000090.1:0-12062 GCA_040004455.1 Gemmatimonadaceae bacterium | reverse complement strand
GCGATTCCGAAAACCAGCGATCGCATGACCAAGGCGCACCTGGAAGATGCGCGTGATCAGATCAAGGGGATGTTGGATCCGCTCAAATAGTTCGTAGTAACCAAGCAACGAAAGCAAACTGCAACAGCGAGACGCGGATCCGCTGGATCCGCGTCTCGCTGTTGCAGTTTGCTTCATTACAGCATCCCCTGATTCGCTTGCCACACCGCCCACGTCAAACACGTCGCGAAGCTCACCCACGCGAGATACGGCAGCAGCAACGCACCCGCGACCCAATGAGCCTTCCAGAACATTGCAATGGTTGAGACGATCAACACCCACAATATCATGATGTCGACAAACGCACCCACACCGGTGTGCCAACGAAAAAAAAGCCAGGTCCACAACGCATTCGCAACCAACTGCGCGCAATACAGTACAATGCCCGACATCGATTGCTTCCAGCCCTGAATGCGAACAACCGTCCATGCGGCAATGGCCATTAATACGTAAAGCACCGTCCAGACCGGCGCGAACACCGATGACGGCGGTGCCCACGTGGGACGATTCAATCCCAGGTAGAATTCCGGCGCAGCAATTGATGCGATGGTTCCGACCGCCGCCGCAACAACGGTGATGGTGAGGAGTATTCCCAGTGCGCTCAAGTTGAGCGGATATGAACGCGGACCAGGCTCGATATACGACGTTGAAAGTGTCTTCATGATGCCACTACCTACCCTCCCATTAGTTTCCTGTTCGTTGGCGGTGCCCTTTGTCACGCACGCCATTTCAAACGTCACTCGATCTGATCTGCATGCGCAATAGAGTCCTGGCGGGTTTATCACTTTTCGTAATGTTCGGCGCTTCGCAATTGGTTAGTGCACAAGCGAGAACGGACTCCACACCCGTGACACACAAGGCGCGCGCGCCAATCTCCATCGGCAACTATCCAAACGTTGCCGGACTGCGCCTCAATTTTCGCGACCGTAATCTTGAATTGGTGCGCGGCGCCAACGTCACTATCTGGTCGCCACACAAACGCGCGACGGGAACGGTTCGAGGTTTGGCCCTCGGACTTCTTTCAACCGGCGCAGGCGCGCTGCATGGCCTCGCCCTGGCGCCAATTAGCCTCTCAGCAACCCACGACATCAGAGGCATCGCAGTCGCTGGCATCGGACTCGGCGCCAACGGTCTGATCAGGGGCCTCGCAATTGGTGGCCTCGGACTCGGCACCGGTGGGGCCATTGATGGCATCGCCATTGGAGGCATTGGTATTGGTGCGCAAGGCGATTTGCGTGGATTGATGATTGGCGGCATTGGTGCCGCAACCGGTGGTTCAGTGCGTGGCATTGTGTTGAGCGGCCTCGGTGCTGGCGCCGCGCGCGATTTCACAGGCCTGGCGCTGAGCGGAATTGGCACTGGTGTTGCCGGTCATTTCAAAGGCATTGCATTTAGTGGTGTTGGGACTGGCGTTGGTGGCAATCTCACCGGGCTTTCCGTGAGCGGTGTTGCGGCAGCCGTTGGTTCGCTACACGGAATTGCAATCGCCGGCCTTGGCATCGGCACTGTAGAAATTCACGGATTGGCAATTGCACCCGCCGTTGGTGCGATGTCGGTAAACGGCATTGTTTTGTCACCGGTGCTCATGCGCATTCGCCCTGATGGCGATTTCCGCGGCGTAAGCGTCAGCGCGTTCAACTACATCCGCGGCTCGCAAAAAGGGCTGAACATTGGTCTCATCAACTACGCACGTTCGGTTGATGGATTGCAGATTGGTCTCATCAACATCATTGGAAATGCGAAGTCGCATCCGGTGCTGCCGATTGTGAATTGGGGTGGTCACTGATCGCTTCGCCAGCTTGATACTACTGCATTTTGCAAAAGACTACTTGAGTGCACAATTCTGACGGCCGTTTGACGGACTGAATCAAGTTTAGGAAACTCGATACTCCGATTTCCAATACTTCAAAGTCCGGATCCCCGCATGAAATTTCTGCAACCGCACGCCCGGCATTTCGTCCTCGTATTCGGGGTCATCTCATCAATCGTAACAAAAGATCTGAGCGCACAATCAACAATCGGTACCGGACTCGTCTACGGTTTCGGCGGAAGCGGTGGTACAGGCTCGGCACTCTACCCTATTCAGGGACAATCATTCACGGTGCCAAGTGCATTTCCGATATTGACGAGCTTCTCGTTCTTGTCAGGAGGAGTAATTGATTTTCAATACAAGCCGACGTTTCAATTGTTCGCGTGGACTGGAAGTGTACCAATAGGCGCTCCGATAGTGAACACGGTGTTGAATGCGTACACTACATATAACCTCGGTGGAGTGCTGACGTTTAGCAGCAATGTTCCGCTGATTGCAGGCGGTTCATATGTTGCACTGCTTGATCTGACGGGCTCTTTGCCGTCATATAGTTTAGCGGGTTTTGACTCTTCCGACCCGCATAACTACTCCGGTGGCAACGCCGTTGTTTGGAACAAGAGTGCAGGATGGCTTAGTGGTCAGGGCGTGGATATGTATTTTACTGCAAATTTCGCCACCGGCAGTACAGTGCCAGAACCCACATCACTCGAAATGGTAATCTTGGCGTTGTCGGCTTTAGGAGCGATCAGAAAAATACAGAGTCGTCGTCGAGAGTTACCCATTTCTATTGTTACCTGAAAGATGACAAAGCAGGGTCCGATGGATTCCCTGAGTTCTTCTAAACTCGCTCTATTATGTGACTTCGCGTAATCGCCGCAATCGACACCGCACCCATTTGCTTCATCGTTACTTCAAACTCGTGGCGCAGAAGTTCGAGTACCGTTTCCACACCCTCCTGGCCGAATGCGCCAAGTCCCCAGATATACGGCCGGCCAATACCGACGGACGTGGCACCCAATGCCATCGCTTTGAACACGTCCGTACCGCGCCGAAAACCACCATCGCAAATGATTGGAATGCGACCGCGAACGCCCTGCACAACTTCAGGCAGAGAGGTGATTGTCGCACGCATTGAATTTTCTGCGCGACCACCGTGGTTGGAAACAAACAATCCGTCGGCGCCATGTTTGATGGCGAGTTCGGCGTCTTCGCGCGTGACAATTCCCTTGATGAGCACTTTCATTTTCGTCGCACCTTTCAGACGATCAATAAATTCCCACGTTGGTGTTCCAACTTCGGGAATTGGCGCGACTGCCGGATAGCCATTCAAATTGGGCTTGCGACGATTGTCGCCGTTCACTGCGCCGGTAATTCCGGGAATTGGTGCACCGCCCAAATGACAGGCTTTGCAATCGCGCGTGTCGAGTCGCGCGCCGCGAATCATCGTTTCGCGATTGCTGCCGCCAATGAGATCGGTGGTGAAAACAACGGCGGCACTTCCCGCGCGTTCGGCGCGTTGCACCATTTGTCTGGTTATCGCCCAATCGGGTTGGTGATACAGTTGAAACCAGACGGTCGCGCCGCGTGCTGCAATCGCGTCTTCAATTGACGTGGTTGCAACCGTTGAAAGCACTTGCAAATGATCTCGGGCTTTCGCGGCTCGCGCGACTGCAATTTCGCCGAGTGGGTGGAACGCTTTCTGACTGCCAACGGGGTTGATGACAATTGGAGATGGATAGCGCGTGCCGTACAACGAAACACTGCCATCAACCTTGGCAATGTTCACCAGGCGACGCGGCTTGAGCACCCAGTGATCGAACCCTTCACGATTCGCGCGAATGGTGCCGTCGTCATCCGTGCCTGACGCGAGATACGCCCAATGCCCAACGGGAATGTTTGTTTTCGCGACGGGTTCAAAATCGAACACGTTCAACGCTTCGCGCGCCGCCGAAATGTTTGGGGTGGCCTGTTGTACTGCTTGCTGCATTGCCTGTTGCGCGAGTGACAACGCGTTGGCGGCACGACGCGGCGAATCGGATGTCAGATCGCGCAACACATGTGAGTTCAACCCAGCGGCGGCAAGGAGCGGACTGCCGGCCATGAATCGAAGAAATTCGCGACGATCGGACATGCGTCCCTCGGATTTCGGATTAGTGAAAGAGGAGTTTACGTCGAAATCAGTTCCCGCCCGCGTGCCCGTCCTTTCGCGGATCTGAGCCCGCTACCCACCCTTTAGCGAGCCTGATAATGGCCTGACTGCCACCAAACTGTGAGGGAGCTCCGTACGCCATATCGTGCCCCAGCGCGCGCAACGCGCTCATTGTGCTCTCGGGAATCACTGACTCCACCAGCGTTCGCGCGCCCGACATATGCCGAAAGCGCGCGACGTCCTGCGCTTCCTGAATGTTCAGTCCGAACACCAGATGGTTGATGACAAACTGTGCATGCCCCTGCGCCTGCATGGCACCCCCCATCAACCCAAAACTCATATACGGTTCGTCGGTGCTGCCGTCGGCCGTTTGATTGGCACCCGGCTTCGTGATGAACGCCGGAATGAGCGTGTGAAACGGACGCTTGCCTGGTGCAACGGTGTTTGGCAAACCGTCAATGAGCGTGAACCCAGCGCCGCGATCGTGCAAAACAAATCCCGTACCCGGTACCACAACGCCTGAACCGAATTCATCGAAATTGGAATTGATGAACGACACCATGTTGCCTTCCTTGTCGGCAACGGTGAGGTAAATCGTTTCACCACCAACGCGTTCTGGTCCTGGCTCCACGGTCGTTTGCGCCTTTTTCATATCGATATGACTGCGACGCTCCTTGATAAATGCATCCGACAACATCTGTTCGGGCTTGAGCGTGAGATGATCGGCATCGCCAACGTATTTCGCGAGGTCGGCATACGCGAGCTTCTTCGCCTCAATCATCACGTGCAGATACTGGGGGCTGTTGAGCCCCATCGATTTCAAATCGTAGCCGTCGAGAATGCGCAACATTTCGAGGGCAATGACGCCCTGATTGTTTGGCGGCATTTCCCAAATGCGATAACCTTTGAAATTGATCGAAATTGGTGTGACCCAATTGGGTGCGTTGTTCTTCAAGTCTTCGAGCGTGACAAACCCGCCGAGCTCCTTGATGCGCGCCGCAAGCTTTTGTCCAAGTGCGCCGCCATATAATGTGGCCGGTCCCTCCTTCGCGACTTGCTGCAGCGTTTTTGCGTAGTCGGGATTCGTGAACCACTCGCCTGTGTGCAACGGTTGACTATCACGCAAAAATGTTGTGCGCGCGCCGGCATCGCGACGCAAAATGTTCGTTTGTCCGGCCCAATCGTTGGCAATAACTGGTGTGACAACAAATCCGTTTTGCGCGTAGCCAATGGCCGGTTGCAAAACTTGCGCAAGTTTCATGGTGCCGTACTTGTCGAGCAGCGCTTGCCAACCAGCAAGTGCGCCCGGAACCGTAACCGTTTCGATGCCGCGAGGAATTGTGGTGGTGCGACCGCGTTTGAGAAGTTCGGCGCGCGTCATCAGTGACCCGGCGCGTCCACTCGCATTCAGTGCGACAAGCCGATGTTCTTTCGCGAGCCAGATGATGGCGAACATGTCGCCGCCAATGCCGGTCATCATTGGTTCAACTACCGAGAGCACGGAGGCAGCAGTCACGGCAGCATCAATTGCGTTGCCGCCGTTGTCGAGGACTCTGAGAGCCGCAGATGTGGCGAGAGGCTGGCTCGTTGCCGCGATGCCGTTGGGAGCGTAGACCGGCGATTTGCCAGCCATGGTGTAGGGCTGCTTCGGTATTTCGCGCGTTTGCGCCTGAGTGGACGCGGGGGAAACGGTGAGCGCGCACAGAAAAAGCGGCGCCGTGATAACTATTGAGCGCATTGAGGAGGTCCGCGTGATGACAGAGAAACTGCGCGCGATTTTCATGGATCAAATGGGAGGGAAGGTCGACATTTTTTCACGCGGAGGCGCGGAGAACTGCGAGAACTGCAAAGACGGTAACAAGTTCAACTGGCACGACGTTGTCAGTCGTAACGCGGAGTAAAAATCAAAAAAGTTTCTTTTGGAAACTGCAACAACGTTTGAATGTTGAACTTGCACACGGAACGTCGCGTCGGTTGTGAGTTCTCGCGGCTCCGCGGCTCGGCGCGACAATTCTTCTTCCTTCAATGCCACGCAGAGCGCGGAACGAGCGCTCCGTGCTTTCTCCGCTTCTTCATCGAACCGAACTACTGCAACCTCGCCCTGATCGCCTGAATAGTCTCCGGGGACCCCGTAAACAACCCCTCGGGATACTTCCGCGATTGAATCATCTCGGCATAAATCGACGCTTGCTCGTACAGATTCAAACCGAATCCCGCGAGGTATTGCAATCTCAGGTTTTTATCGCGATTGATTTGTGCATCGGCCAACCACGGACGCATTTGATCTACGCGCGCGGCGTACGTCGACACGAGATCGACCGCCGAATTGATACCGATTTCTGAAAGAGAATGTGCAACTGGCGCGTACTCGGGTGATTGCAGGCGCGCCTGAATTGCATCGACATCAATTGGGCCAGGTGTTTTCTGCCCAACGAGCACGACGTCGTAACCTGCATCGTTGTGCGTGTTGCCGAACACGAGTCCTTCCGGAAATACTTCCATGAAGGTCGCAACTTCACTCTTTACAGCGGCCGTGTTGCTCTCGTACAACTGCACGAACACGGTGACCACACCGCCATCGTTCAAACGATCTTTGATGAGTTGGAAGAACTCGGCCGTGTACAAACCCGCCGCGCCCTTCACCCACGGATCAAACGGATCCGACGTGATGGCGTCGAATTTCTTCTTGCTCGTAAGCAAATAGTGACGCGCGTCGTCGATTTTCACTTCGACTTTAGGATTCGTCACCACTGCGAAATTGAACTTGTCGAAGTAGCGCGAAACGGTGGCCGGAACCAACGGCTCAATTTCGGCAATCACTTCACGTTCCAGCCGGGGATCGACGCTGACTGAGCCGGCAGTGACACCGGCGCCGCACGCAATAACCAGCACGTCTTTCGGTGCTTGCCTGGGAAACAATGTTGCCATGTGTCCAAGCATGCGCTGCAAACGCATATCCTGCGGCTCACTCGACGCCTGCACCTTGCCCGCGTTGTGATAATTGCGAACGCCGTTTGACAATTCGGAAACGGTCATCGACGAATTCATCCCTTCGCCGGTGAAAATGAATTCACCGTGATTGTACAAGCGACGCGCCGCAAAGCGTCCGTAACCAACGAGCAGCGGCGGAACGGGAATGATGGTCGTCATCAGGTAACCAGTAACACCTACCGTCACCAACAAGGCAGCCAGCGCGCTTCCGTTAAACGCGAAGCTCGACGAATCAACGCGTGGGCGAAACACGAGCATTAACAGTGCCGAGAATGCTGCGACAACAAGCAACAACTGGTGCGAATGCTGCGTGCCGAATTGTGGAATGAATACCAGACTTGCGAGTAGCGATCCGAAAATTGCGCCAACGGTATTCGCGGCATAAGTCGTTCCAACAACCACGCCTGGATCGACATCCTTGTTGCCAATTGACGCGAGCGCGAGGGGAAAGCTCGCGCCCCACAAAACGGCCGAGGGCAACACAACGAACATCGTCTTCACGAGATCCATTTGAAATGTGAAGATCGGCCCGCTGGAGAGTTGTGGATCGACGGGCCAGTACGGCAACGACTGCGTGAGCGCAAACGCAGCCCAGGCAATTCCCGCAACAAGCAACAACTGGCACCAACCAAGTGCGGCGCGCGGATTCTCAACGGTACGAGCGAGCACCGCTCCCGTACTGCTGCCAATTCCCAATCCCGTGAGAAACACCGCCAGAATGAGCGAGAACGTGTACGTTGTCGCACCCAAATTGAGTGAGAGCAAACGCGTCCACACCACTTCGCTGGCGAGTGCCGTGAAGCCAGATAACGCAATCGTGATGTACACCGGCATTGAATTCGGTGGAGCATCAAACAACTTCGCCTTCACCGGCGAGGCTTCCGCTTTACCTTCGTACTTCATTTGGTTGGCGAGCGCCAACGCAACGAGTGCCACCAGCACGTTGATACCGAACGCAACGCCAGTCGCTACCTGCACGTCGTGCAAGCGCAACAGGTAGTAGCCAGCGAGCAGACAGCCAACGACACCGCCGGCGATGTTGCCACCATAAAAGAATCCAAGCCACGAAACTCCACGTGGCGTTGCTTCAACAAAGCGCGAAATCGCAGGCAGTGTGGCGCCCATCAAAAGCGTTGGTGGCAACAATGCGATTGCGCAGAACAAACCACTCAACAACAGTCCAGGAAAACCACCAAGTCCAATGGCGACGTACAGTTTTGCAATGAACGGCAGCAGCAACATGATGAGCACGCCGCAAATACCAATTCCGATTTCCAGTTTCGCGTACACGCGGAGCGGATGCTCAACGCGCGATACGTATCGCGACAACAACAAACTGCCCGCGCACATACCACCCATGAAGGTGCCAAGCACCACACCAAGTGAGATGGCGGACGAACCGACGATCAGCGACAACATCTGCAGCCACACAATTTCGTAAATCAGTGCGGCGCAACCGCTGCCGATGAACAGCAGCACGAGCAGCGGCAGGAACGGTCGATCCGTGGCCGCCGCGGTGGCGCCAAACATCGAAGGGGATGGGGATGCGGTTGCGGCCGCGTTGGCGAGCGCAGGCTTGTTCGGAGTTTTCATGAGCTGGTTACGGGGGGCAAATCGCGGGTGCGGCAACGCGGGCGGGACGCGGACAACCGGGTTCTGCGAAACGGCAGCACCCAACAGCACCGTGAGACTACTTCTGGCGTGCCAAAACTCGTACAACCGTCACCCTCGTCATCGAGCGGGATCGGCGGGGCTAGCAGGACTGGCAGGACTGGCAGGACTGGCAGGACTCGCAGGACTCGCAGGACTCGCAGGACTCGCAGGACTCGCAGGACTCGCGGGACTAGCGGGACTGGCAGGACTAGCAGGACTGGGGGACTAGCGGACGGCCGAGAAAGAGAACGTGTTAACCGGCCTGACTCAATAGCGCGCGAGTGGCGGTGTGCGTTGGATGGGCCAGGATTTGTTTGGCCGGCCCGTCCTCGACAACCAGCCCGTCGGCCAGCACAACGACGCGATCGCACCAGTCCTGGGCGAAGTCCGCATCGTGCGTAACGAGGAGCAATCCGCGCCCCTGAACGGCTAGCGATCTCAACAATTCCCCTAAGGCAGCTCGGCGCGCCGGATCGAGCGCGGAGGTGGGCTCATCCATGAGGAGCATCAGTGGATCCGGGGCCAGCGCGCGCGCGATGGCGACGCGTTGCGCCTCGCCGCCGGATAGTTCGCGCGGATAGGCGAGGGCACGATGATCGACTCCCAGCGACACCAGCAATTTGTGCGCAGTCTCGTTCGCGCGATCACGCGTCCACTTCAGCGAGTGGATTGGCGCGAGCGTGACATTGTCGAGCACCGACAAATGTTCGAAGAGCGCATTGCTTTGAAAAACGACGCCGACGCGACGGCGCAGTTCCTTCAATTGCGATTCGGGAGGAATGGATCCGGGTCTGAGCGACACTCCGTCGATACTAATAGAGCCTGCATTGAAGGATTGCAGCGCGGCGATTGCGCGCAACACGGTTGTTTTGCCGGCGCCGGAAATGCCCATCACGGCACACACTTCGCCAATGTTTGCGTTCAAATTGACGCCATTGAGAATGGCTTTCTTGCCGCGCAGGACTTGCAGGTCGCGTACGACCAACGTTGGTGTTGAGTTGTCTGCTTTATGCACCGACACTGCTCCAGCGGCGTTCCAACCGGCGCGCAACGTTTGAAAGTGGCAACGACATCAGCAGATACACGGAAGCGCACAGCATTCCGGGAATCACCCAACTGCCAATGTTCGTCGCGTAAATCGCAGTTTCTTTCGTGAGTTCGACGACAGTGATCACAGAAACGAGTGATGAATCCTTGAGCAATGCCACGAAATCGTTTGTCATTGGGGCGAGAGCCAATCGAAACGCTTGCGGCCCTCGCACCAACCGAAGTATCTGCATTTCAGAGAGGCCGAGCGTACGCGCGGCTTCAAGCTGGGAACGTGAAATGTTTTCCAGGGCGGCGCGATAGATCTCCGACTCATACGCCGCATAGTTGAGGCCAAGTCCGAGTATCGCGGCTACCAGTGCCGGCAAGCGAATGACGCTGCTCAATCCGTAATACAAAACGAAGAGTTGCAGCAACACTGGTGTGCCGCGGACCACTTCCACATACGCGAGCAACAGCACGCGAACCCAGTATGGCCCGTATACGCGACCGGCGGCGACAATTGCGCCAAATGAAACCGCCAGCGTCATTGCCAGGCACGACACGAGCAACGTAATGACTGCCGCGCGCAACAATGCCGGTATGTACGTTGCTATTGAACTCGTTGCCCGCGGTGCACCGCTCGCAACGGCATTCACGGTTGGGTCGGTGACCTTCTTTGAAGTGTCGATCGCAACGCGGGTTAATCCTGCAGCCGCCAGCACGTGCTGTTCGTACGCAGCCTGGTTGTCATCCCACACATTCCAACTGCGAAATATTTTCTCGAGGGTCCCATTCCGCATGTTCTCGCGGAGAATGACGTTTGCCGAATCTCGCATGACGCTATTTGCTTTCGAGATCACGCCAACGTAGTGCCCGGTGTCAATTGGGGTTGGTTGAATGACAAAGCCACCCTCACGTTTCCGCGACCGTTCCGCAATTACGTTATCGAGCAACACCGCATCAACACGACCAGATACAAGATCGCTGTACGGATGCACGTCGTCGTCGTACGAAACGGGAATGACGCCGTAGGCAATTTCCGCTTTCTTGAGCAAGTCGTACGCGCCCGTAGCGCCAAGAGTCGCAACCTTGTGCCCCTTCAAGTCCTTCAACGTGTGGAAACGCGCACTATCGGCAGCGCGCACGGCCAGCACTTCGTAAAATTCGAAATATGGAATGGTTACAGAATGTCGTTCACGCAACGCGGGGCGATCTTCAACCCCCGACATGCCAATTTCGAAATCGCCGCGCTCAACCGATTGCTCTATCGATGCCCACGTGACTTGAATGAACTTCGGTTCACGATTCAGTCCGCGCGCCATGAGTTCCGCGAGCTCTACATCAAAGCCGCGCGCCTTTGATGGATCGGACGGGTCGGCTTCGACAAAGGGGGCGCCTCCTTCGGCGTCGCCTCCCCAGCGAAATAGTGAAGTAACTGCTGGGGTCGAGGTCGTTTTCGCCGCGTTTGAATCGCTTCCGCCAGTTTTGCTTGCTGTCGAATTGGTTGGCGCAGAACACGCGTTGAAAACAACGCCCACCACAAGCGCAAATGCCAATGCTGCTGCGAGCAAAGGAATTCCTCGACGCGACGTGGCGCCGATGGATGTGGGCGTGTTGAAGCTCATGCTCTCATCAAGTGAGTTTTAGATCAGGAAGTTCCTGAATTCAGCACGCTAGGCTACCGAATCGCTGCGCACAATTCGGGTCGTCGTCGCCAACTGCCCCGCGTGGCGCATCGCATGCTCGGCCACATGAAACAGCAATCCAAACACCGTGGTTTCGAGCCGCGCGCGTCCGATGTAACGCGGCTCGAACAATATATCGACAGGGGTCGATCGTACTTGCTTCAGTGCATGCGCGATTGCGCGCTGCGTGGTGCTCACCAACTGCGCGGCGCTCACCTCCGAGCCCAACGCCGCCGATTCCGCGCGTGCAACGTTTTTTTGTTCATCCGTGAGTTGTTCATCGCGCGCATACGTCAGCAGGCGATCGGTGGCGCCCGCAATGTGCAGCAGGTGAAAACCAACCGACGCCACGTTGGCCGGACGTGCCCACAATTGCTCGTGCGTGAGCATTGACGCGTTGCGCTCCATTTCTTCTGATACCTGCATCAACGCGTGCACGATCGGTTGCAGTTCGCGCGGGTAACCGGGAATCGCGCCGCGTTGCCAGACTTCTGTTACGTTTGCCATTAGTTCTCCGGAATGTACGGACCACCTCTCACGCTCTCAGTACATAACTGCGAAGCGCGTCTAGAAATTCCGCGTTCCCTTCTCGGCCTTCGCAGCGAGCGCCGCAACGAACTCTTCGTATCCCGGGCCTGGCGATTCCTGATAGCTCTTCGATTTTCCTACCACTTCGTCGAGCAGCGTGCGCACGGTGTTGCTGTCG
>JBDUAX010000483.1:0-3575 GCA_040004455.1 Gemmatimonadaceae bacterium | reverse complement strand
CCCGAGCAAGCGGCCGGAGAACGCGCGGTTGATGCGCGCAGCGATCAATACGCGCTCGGCGCCATGACGTACGAAATGCTCACCGGCGAACCTCCACACAGTGGCGCCACTGCCACGGTGATCATTGCGCGATTGATGACGGAAGCGCCGCGCAGCATGCGCAGTGCGCGCCCCGCCCTGAGTGATGCCACCGATACCACTGTGCTGCGTGCACTCGCGAAATCACCCGGTGACCGCTTCACAACGTGCGGTGATTTTTCCAGGGCACTCACTGAGAGCACGACGTCTGCAACGAGAGCCGCTGCGCCTGCTCCGACCGCGGTGCTGCAACAACGCCGTTCACCGCGAATCGCCATGATCGTTGCGGCCGCAGTCACCATCGCTGCGCTGCTGTTTGTCTGGCGACGCGCGAACACCGGACCATCGACGAACATCGCAACCGTCGCGTCTGTCGCTGTGTTGCCGTTCACCGACTTAAGTCCCGGTCGCGCGAATGACTATCTCGGCGATGGCATCGCGGAGACCGTTACGAGCGCGCTCGGCCGCGTGCCAGGACTGCAAGTTGCCGCGCGTACGTCGGCGTTTTCGTTTCGCGCGCAAAACGTGGATGTCCGCGAGATCGGCACCAAGCTGGGTGTCGCGACCGTACTCACCGGCAGCGTGCAGCGTGCGGGTGACAAGCTGCGCATCACGGCGCAACTGGTGAAAACCAGCGATGGCGTGAGTGAATGGTCGGACACATTCGATCGTAGCGCTGCTGATATTTTCGCCGTGCAAGACGAAGTCACTCGCGCCGTGATCGCAGCGCTCAAGGGCAAGGTGTTGGCCGCGAATACGAGCGGCAGCGTAACCGCGACGAGTGATCCGCAAGCGTACGACCTGTACCTGCAAGGCCGCTTCTTCCAGACCAAGCGCACCACGGGAGATGTGATACGCGCCATTGGGCTGTTCAAACAGGCGATTGCGCGCGATTCGACGTTTGCACAAGCGTGGGCCGGATTGGCGGATGCGTACATCGTGCAAGCATTCTATTCCAACGTGTCCGCGGTACCGACGCTGACCGCGTCACGAGAGGCGGTCGATCGCGCGCTCGCCATCGCGCCCGCGCTCGTCGAAGCGCAGGTCACGCGGGCGTACCTGTTCTGGGCACTCGATTGGAATTGGCCAGCCGCCGACAAGGCGTTTCAACAAGTGCTCGCACTCGGCCCCAACTATAGCATAGCACACAAATGATACAGTGATATCCTCGATGCGCTTGGACAGTTCAACGAGGCGCAGCGTGAGGCGGAGCGTGCAAGGGTCTTAGACCCAGTGTCCAGCGCGAACCTCGCAACGCTTGCGTTATACGCATTGGGGCGTGGCGATGAAACCGGCTCACTCCGACTGCTCGAACAAGCGCTCGCCCTCGATCCCACACAACCACACGCGCTCAGACAAATCACCAGTCTGCTCTTCGAGCGCGGCGACTCCGCCCGTTTCTTTGTAATGCAAGATCGTTTTGTCGCGAACTCCGGCATTGCTGGGGCCTCTGCCGCCACGTTGCGTAGCGTGTGGCAAACTGGCGGACGCGAGGCCGTTCTCAGGGCGCAGATTGGGGTATTTGACAGTCTCAACCTGCCGTACGAAGCGGCGCGCTGGCGTTTGAAAGCCGGTGACCTGGACGGCGTATTTCGGGCCTTGGATCGTGCATACGACGCACACTCGATCTGGATGGCGGCGCTGAAATTCTACTTCAACAGTCCGGCAGTAACACGTGATCCGCGCTTCAAGGCGATGCTGGCGAAGATGAAGATTGTGGAGGACAAACCGTGACACCCGACGTAATAACGACGTTGCGCGCCGCACTTGCCGACCGCTATCGCATCGAGCGCGAACTCGGCGCCGGCGGCATGGCTGCCGAACCCAAATGCCTCAAGCGCGGCGATAACTGGCGTGCCAGGTGCCAAGCACGCCGAGGTTCAGGGCCGTAAGCACGCCACATAACTTGATTATGGCGACAGTCTCGCCATATTAAGACTCATTATGGCATCTCTAGGAAGATTTCTGCACGCCCCTACGGCCAGTTTCTTCCTCCTCGGCCCACGCGGCACGGGCAAGACCACATGGCTTCGGTCGACGCTTCCCGATGCCTTGGTCGTGAACCTGCTGCGTCCCGATGTTCACCGAGAGATGCAGGCACGCCCCGAGCGTTTACGGGAATTGGTGCTTGGCGCCGCACCCGGCACACCGGTCGTGCTCGACGAAGTACAGCGCGTTCCGGAGCTGCTGACTGTGGTGCACGATCTGATCGAGTCGGGTAGACCGCATCAGTTTGCCCTCACTGGGTCGAGCGCACGAAAGCTCCGTCGAGGCGGCACGGACCTCTTGGCCGGTCGCGCGGTCATGCGCACGATGCACCCGTTCATGGCGGCCGAACTGCCGTCGTTCAATCTGTCCGCCGCGCTCATGCAGGGGCTCGTGCCGTTGGTGACCATGGCCGAGGATCCCGCCGATACGCTCGCCGCTTACGCCGGACTGTATCTCGACCAGGAGGTGAAGGCCGAGGGGTTGACGCGCAACGTCGGTAACTTCGCGCGCTTTCTCGAAGTCGTGGCCTTTTCACACGGCGCGATTCTGAACGTCAGTAACGTCGCGCGGGAATCGCAGGTGAGCCGCAAGACCGTCGAGGGGTATCTGGAGATACTCGACGATCTGCTACTCGCGTGGCAATTGCCGGTCTTCACGCGCCGAGCGCAGCGGGCGACGGTGTCGCATGCGAAGTTCTATCTCTTCGACGCGGGCGTGTTTCGCTCGTTGCGTCCGCGCGGACCACTGGATCGACCCGAGGAGATTGATGGCGCGGCACTGGAGGGACTCGTCGCGCAGCATCTGCGCGCGTGGGCCGCGTACTCTCGCGAATCGTTCGCGCTCGCGTACTGGCGCACGCGCTCGGGCGTCGAAGTCGATTTCGTCGTCTACGGCAGCGCGGGGTTCTGGGCGGTGGAAGTGAAGAACAGCCTCGCGGTGCGGCGTGACGATGTGCGTGCACTCAAGACGTTCGTCGCGGACTATCCGGAGTGTGAGCCTCTGCTGCTGTATCGCGGCGACGAGTCGCTGGTCGTGAATGGTGTGCGTTGCATGCCGGTGCATGACTTTTTGGTGGGGCTGCGCCCCGACGCTGGCCTCACCGACACGCGAGGCACCTGACATGAACGACGTGATCGTACAGTTGCGCGCGGCTCTCGCGGGCCGCTACGACATCCAGCGTGAGCTCGGCGGTGGTGGCATGTCCCGCGTGTTCCTCGCCACCGAAACGGCGCTCGCGCGCGACGTCGTCGTCAAAGTGATTTCGCCCGACGTCATGGGCGACGCCGGTGCCGACCGTTTCGCGCGCGAAGTAAAACTCGCCGCGCGATTGCAGCATGCGAACATCGTGCCGGTGCTCACCGCCGGTGACGCGAACGGCATGGCGTACTACACCATGCCGATGGTGCGCGGTGAATCCGTGCGCGCGCGATTCTGCGCGACGTCGCGCGTGCGTTGGCGTACGCGCATGGCGAAGGCGTCGTGCACCGCGACATCAAGCCGGAGAACGT
>JBDUAX010000482.1:0-3586 GCA_040004455.1 Gemmatimonadaceae bacterium | reverse complement strand
CGACGAAGACACAAAGGCCCGAGATCAGAAATATGATCTCGGGCCTGTTGTTTGATGAGACAATGTTTGCGCCGAATTTTCTCAGCGCTGTGACTGCTTATGCCGAGAATGAACTCCCGCAGCCGCAGCCGCCAGTTGAGTTCGGGTTTTTGAAGGTGAAGCCAGAACCCTGCATCGACGTGACGTAATCGATGACGGTGCCCTGCAAGTACTGTGAAGAGAACGGATCGACGAAAACCCGGAAACCTTCCATGTCGACGATGACATCGTCTTCAGCGCTCTTGTCTTCGATTACGAGTCCATACTTGAAACCACTGCAGCCGCCCGGCATGACTGAAACACGCAGCCCGCCTTGTTCGGCCGTAACGCCTTCTGCTTCCATGAACTTTTTTACTTCAACTGCCGCTTGCGGCGTGATAACCACAGCGACATCGGGCTGCTGCATCGTGCTCATTGCTGCCTCCGAAAAGCGGTCGTTTGCGCGATCTTTGGATAGTAATGCGGATCGCTTGGGGCTTCAAGAAAATCCAGGAAATATTTGTCGGGTTTGTCTGATCGTGCCCTATCTCGATGGGGCAGGCGTTTTGACTGGCGCTGGACCCTCGAGTGCCGCCACTACCGCGTTCGCCAACGCTATCCGGACGGCCCCGATTTTCGTGTTGGCGCGCGTTGGGTTCACTCTATTGGACAATAAAAGGACGAAGATGTTTCGTGTTGGATCCATCCAGAGTGAAGTTCCGGTGAATCCGGTGTGTCCAAACGAGAGTTTTGAAAGCCTTGTTCCCGCGGAATTCGCGCCATTGGCGGTTTCCCAGCCGAGGGCCCGGTGCGAAACGGTCGTGTCCTGAACCTTGATAAACTCGAGTAGCGTCGAGGTGTCAAAAATGCGTTGTCCTTCCAACTCACCACCGGATAGGTAGAGTTCAGCGAAGCGCGACAGGTCTCGGGCACTGGAAAAGAGGCCCGCGTGTCCGGCTACGCCCCCCAACTTCGACGCATTCTCATCGTGTACCTCGCCGCGAATGTGGCGACCGCGCCAGGGGTCGATTTCCGTTGGCGCAATGCGGGGAAGCCAACTCGCGGGAGGCAAATAGCGCGTGTCGGACATGTTGAGCGGATTGAAAACGTTCTGCGCCGTGTATTGGTCGAGCGACTGGCCCGTGATGTTCTGAATCATTCGCCCAAGCAGGATGAATCCGACATCGCTGTACACGTAGTGCGTTCCCGGCGTCGTAGTGGGAGTAGCGCCGTAGATCATGAGCAGCGCTGCCGTATCGTTCGCGGCCTGTGTGTACAGGGGCAAATCCGCAACCAGGCCCGCTGAATGTGTCAGCAATTGACGAACCGTAATTCGGTCAGTACCCGCGCCCTTCCAGCTCGGTAAATACTGAACAACCGGGGAGTCTACGACGACACGCTTCGACGCCACCAACTGCAACATCGCCGATGTCGTGCCAACCAATTTCGACATCGATGCGAGGTCCCAAACCGTGTACTCCGTAGGCCGCGTTGAATCATCGGCATCGAGCTTGCCAGCGCCGTACTGAGCAAGAACTCCGTTTGAAGTTCCAATGACCGCAAAGGCGCCGGGAAATGCACCGTCGGCGACCGCGCGATTGACCACAGCTTGAACGGAGTCGCTCAGTGCCGTTCGTTGTGATTGGCTAAACATTCTGGGAGCGGCTGGCAACAGCGCCGCGCCTTGTGCGTTGGCGACCACCGGCGAAATTGCGCACAGCGAAATTATCGAGAGCAACCAGCCAATCACCACTCGGTTCGTCCGCATCATGTTTGGGTTGTGGTTAGTGGCTTCGCATTAGGGTTTGAGCGAACCAAAAGTACGGCGAATCCCTTCGCCAGGGTATGCGAAGCATAAGTTATGCGATCGGCGTCAGCACCGTTTGCTGGGGCGACAGCGTTCCGGGGTGTCTTCGTAGTGAACTTGGCGCCATTCTGCGCTGGCGGCGTGGCCAGCACCAACTGGAGAAGCAATTGAGGCATCTCGGACCGTTAGGTGGATGGACGCGCATCAAGCGCGGAATTGTGAGCGGAGCGTTGTTGGGATTGTCGCTCGGTGTGATGCAGGCCTGTCACAACGGCCGTACTCCCGACACTGAGCCAGCGCGCGAAATGCCGGACGGAACCGTGCGTCCAGAACAGCGCCGGCCAGTGCGCGTTGGCCTATCGGTGTTGATGGATGACAGCTTGCGATTGGTTACCGGCAAGCGAGTTGGCCTCATTACCAATCAAACCGGGGTTGACGAGCGCGGACGAAGCGGCATTGACTTGTTGTCCGCCGATCCGCGGGCCGTAAAAGCTGGCGTCAAATTGGTTGCGCTGTTCTCCCCCGAACACGGAATTCGTGGCACGGAAGACAAAGCGAACGTTGCGAATAGCAAAGACGTAAAATCAGGGGTGCCGATTTACTCGTTGTATGGCGCGACGACAGTTGCACCACCGGATAGTGTGCTCAAGAATCTCGACGTACTGGTGATTGATCTGCAGGACATCGGTATTCGCACGTGGACGTACGTCGGCGTCATGGTGTATGCGATGCGCGCTGCCGGTCGCAATAATGTTCCGGTGCTCGTGCTTGACCGACCAAATCCGCTAACCGGTACGCACACCGAAGGCGCGATGCTCGACACAAACCTCGCGAATCCCGAGGAAAGCACACCGCAAAAAAGAGCGAATGGGTTCGCGTTGTGGCCAATGCCATTGCGACATGGACTGACAATGGGGGAACTGGCCCTCTTCTACAAAGCAACGTTGGGGCTGAATACACAGTTGCATGTCATTCCAATGCGAAACTGGCGGCGCAGTATGTGGTATGACCAAACGGGCATTTCGTTTGTGAAGCCGTCGCCGAACTTGCCAAATCTCAACAGCACCTTGTTGTACGGAGCGCTCGTTCCATTTGAGGCAACCAATATTTCAGTTGGTCGCGGCACCAGCGAACCGTTCCAGCATTTCGGCGCTCCGTGGCTTCGCGCCGATACGCTTGTGAAGCTTCTGGAAGATTTGGGTATCACCGGAGTCAAGTTCCACACCGACCGGTTCACTCCAGTGCGGCCGGGCGACTCCAAATACGGCGGGCAGAATATTCCAGGGGTCCGCATAGAAATCATCAACCGCGAACTGGTGCAGCCCGGTCGCATTGGTGCGGCAATTCTCTGGGCGGTCAACAAGCTCAATCACGATTCACTGGTCGTGCGTCCCGAAGCGTTTGATGAGCGACAGGGAGCGGCCAGCGTGCGCAAGGCGCTTATGTCGGGCGTAGATCCGGATGCAGCAATGGACCGCCAATTGGCTATGGCCGTCGCCTTCGAGCGAGACACCCGCAAATATCGTCTCTACCGTTGAACCTCGCCGGGTTCTAATTTCAGATTCTGTGATCTGACATCGTTCGCGGCGGGCGCACCGAGATTTCATGCTGCGCTCATGCTGCCTGCGGGACGAGGTTTGCCTTAACGGTATTGCCGATCGGGCATTGTCGCCAAGGCCTTAAGTCTCGTCTCGACCTGTTCCTATCCCCTGGCGCGCCCGACGACATGAATGCTCTCTGGAGCGCAATACAAAAGGGATA
>JBDUAX010000089.1:0-12115 GCA_040004455.1 Gemmatimonadaceae bacterium | reverse complement strand
CGTTCCCTGCATCCTTCTCCAGCGCGAGATGACGCACGTCGGCCACCACGCCGACGACTCTGCGAACGGTGTCAATATTTGCGAATTTCCCAACTGCACTTTCGCCGGGCCACAGAAGGCGCGCCAACGATCGATTGATAACGACCACTTTTTCGGATTTCGGCACATCCTGGGCTGTGAAATCACGCCCTTCGATGAGGTTTGTTTGCAACGATGCCATGAATCCGTCGCTGGCAATGCGAACGTAGGCCTGCGGATATTCCTCTCGTTTGTAAGTCACGCCTTTCGCGCTGACACCCCAGGTGCGGTTGCTGCCCAATGGCAACCCATCAGAGAGTCCGGCCGATTTTACTCCCGGAAGCGCGCGTGCAATTCGCAGGACTTCGTTCACATACGCGTCGAACAGCTCTTGTGACGCCATGGTTTTCCGATCGGCATCGACTCGAATTGACGCCACCATTTCCGGTTTGAAGCCAAGGTCGACCTCGAGCACCTTGAGAAAGCTGCGGATGAGGAGGCCTGATCCGACCAACAACATGCAGGCCATCGCAATTTCCGATACCACCAGAGAACGACGTATCCAGGCGCCACGCTTTCCATCGGTAGTCGATCGCCCGGAAACTTTGAGCGCATCATGCATTGCACTTTCCGGTATTTGCAACGCCGGTGCCAATCCAAATGCGATTCCCGATCCCAGTGAGAGCAATACTGCGAAGGTGAGTGCGCTCACATCAACTCGAACACTGGCCAACAATGGCAAGCTCACCGCGTCCATGTGCGCGATTGCGCGCGTGCCTACAATTGCAACGACAATTCCTATTGCAGCACCGCACAAGGCAAGCACCATACTTTCGGTGAGCATTTGACGCACTAGACGTCGACGGCCCGCACCGAGTGCCGCGCGCACCGCCATCTCCTTGTTGCGCGTGGTTGAACGAGCTAGCAACAAGTTGGAAAGATTTGCGCAGACAATCAACATCACCACTCCGACTGCAAACGACAGGGCGATCAGCGCGCCCTTCACACCGCCCGTTACGTGCTCCTGCAACAACACGACGCTGGGCTCAAATCCGTTGCGTTCGGGATGCGCCTTTGCGATTTGCGGACCGAGCAGAGCCAGTTCGGCCTTCGCTCCGGCAAGCGTGGCGCCGCTCTTGAGCCGCCCGAGCATCGCCATGGTATTGCCCCATTTGTTCGTTTGCTCGCTCAACGGAAACGGTGAGAAGAAATCGATTCGCGTTCCCGGCGCAAACACCTGACCAAAATCGAACGTTTCGGGAAGCACGCCAACGACCATCACCGATTGACTGTTTACCGTAATGCTCTTCCCGATGATGCTCTTGTCCGACGCAAACTGACGCTCCCACAACGAGTAGCTCATCATCGCCACCAGTGGACCGTTCTGCGCCGATTCTTCCTGGGTAAATTGACGACCAAGGAAAGGCTGAACACCCAGGAGTGGAAAGAACTTTTGCGTGACCTGCACATTGCTCAATCGAACGGAATTTCCCTTGTCCGTTAAATTTGCGTCACCAATGCCGTAAAAGGCCATGTAGGCCTCAATGTCAGCATAGGACTTGCTCTGTGCGCGCAAATCCAGCATGTGATTGACTTGCGTTGTTTGTCCCGACAGGCCGTCACTATTTCCATTCTGAATCCACACGAGCCGATCGGCATCGGAGAACGGCAGCGGGCGCACCAACAACGTATTGGCCACGCTGAACACTGTCACACTTGCGCCAATTCCCAGCGCGATAATTATTATCGCAAATACGGAGAACCGCACATCTCTTTTAAGTGTGCGCCCTGCGTAGCGCAAATCCTGCTTGAAGTCGTCGAACATATCGCGAATGCGCATACGACGTTCCCTTGTGATGGCTGAATTTTGAAGGAGCGCCGACGCATCGGCGAGTGATGGGCCCAGGCGCTTGAGCGCCTCAAAGCGCGCATCCGACGGTGACATTCCGCGCGCCACGAGATAGTCAACGCGCTCGGCGAGAAACGTTTCCAGTTCCTGATTCACATCGGCCTCAACATGCGAACGGGTGCGCGATGGCAACTTGAACAGACGGCGCACACCGTCACGAATTCCGTTGGAGAACATGGTTCAGCCGTTCGCTGAACGCATTGCCAGAATCGCCGTTAACGCCGAGAAATGATCGACCAATTCGGCGGACTCGGCGCGGAGGTGCGCGCGCCCGGCCGCAGTGAGTTTGTAATAGCGCGCGCGTCGATCGTTTTTGCTGAGACCCCATTCGGCGTTCAACAGGTTGCGCTCTTCGAGTCGGTGCAGTGCCTGCAGGAGGGCGGCGTCGGTCACTAGCAGGCGGCCTCCCGAACGCTCTTCCAACCAGCTCGTGATTTCGAATCCATGCATAGGCCCCCAGGACAAGGTCTTGAGAACCAGAACGTCGAGCGTGCCTTTGATCAGCGCCACGGAAATTGTCTCCCCCTAAGTGTCTACCCTCAGACACTTGCTTCGGCAGAAGGGTTTGGTGACGTGCTGGATTATGTTGCCGCTACTGATGGCTGCGAGTGCCTGCGTCGCGCAATGAACTTGCTCCCCTCGCGTAGCCACAGCACTGAGCTCGCCACGGCCGCGCAAAACAACCAATCAGTGCCAGACAGACTCACGGTTGAAAACGCGTTCTGCAGAAACGGGACGTAGATCACGGCCGCCTGCAGCACCAACGATAGAATAATCGACGCCCACAACCACCGGTTGACGAAGAGGCCCTGAAAGGCACTGTGCTCATCCGAGCGTGCGTTGAACACATTGATCAGTTGAAAGAACACGAGAGTAGTGAAGGCGCGAGTTTGCGCGTAGCGCAGGCTTCCAGCGCCTTCAATCAGGCCGCCGGGCAACGACGCGTCGAGTGCAAACAAAGTTCCAGCAGCCATGATTGCCCCTACAAATGCAATGCCAAACCACATTGGCCGCGTGATCACACGTTCACTTCGCGGCCGCGGCGCAATGTTCATTAGTCCGGCCTCAGCGGGATCGACACCGAGCGCCAGCGCGGGCGCGCCGTCGGTGATCAGGTTGATCCACAATATTTGGGTTGCGAGTAGTGGCAATGTCACCGCACTTGCATCCACGCGCAGCCCAAGCCCATGGGCGAACAGGACGCCGAAAAACATCGTCATGACTTCGCCAAGATTCGACGACAACAGGTACCGCAGGAACTTGCGGATGTTGGCAAAAATTGCACGGCCTTCTTCGACGGCCACAATTATGGTTGCGTAATTGTCATCAGTGAGCACCACATCGGCAGCCTGCCTCGAAACATCAGTTCCCGTAATCCCCATTGCAATGCCAATATCGGCAGTCTTGAGCGCGGGCGCGTCATTAACTCCATCACCGGTCATTGCAACAATGGCGCCGCCGTGCTGAAGCGCCTTGATAATTCGCAATTTCTGTTCGGGACTTACGCGCGCGTACACTGAAACCTCACATACCGTTTCCGCCAGCATCGCATCGGTCTGCTGTTCGAGCACGGCTCCAATCAACACACGTTCGTCGTGCGCAATACCAAGTTCTGTTGCAATGACCAGCGCCGTTTTTGGATGATCGCCCGTAATCATGATCGGCCTGATTCCAGCATGTTTCGCGCGCGCGACCGCCGGCTTTGATTCCTCCCGGGGCGGATCGATCATGCCGATGAGACCAAGAAAAACCAGATCATTTTCGAGTTCTGCGGCAATGGCTTCGTGGTCGAGTGCGTTCGCTGGCAGTTCGCGCGCTGCAACCGCCAACGTGCGCAATGCCTCGCCCGCGAGTACTTCGCTCAACTTCAGTATCTCTGTTCTACGTTGATTGGTGAGAGGCCGTTTACCACTACCCACACTCTCTTGCGTGCAGCGCGCGACAAGCGCTCCAGGCGCACCCTTCGTGAACACTCGCAAATGCTCCTGGCGCTCGCTGTCGGTATGCACCGTCGTCATCATTCGACGTTCCGCAGAAAATGGTACTTCACCTACGCGTTGAAATCGCGCCTCGAGCGTGTCATGCACCAAACCCGCTTTGCGCGCTGCAACAATCAGCGCACCTTCTGTTGGATCGCCGAGAACAGACCAAATCCCATCCTGCTCGCGCAACTCAGCGTTATTGACACTTCGTGCCACAATCAATGCTCGCACCAATTCATCACGAATATCACCAGACAGCATTGCTCCGCCAGCAACAACAACGTCGCCGACCGGTGCGTAACCGATGCCACCGAAATCAATGCGTCCACTGGCGGTCACAACGGCTCTCACAGTCATCTCATTTCGAGTGAGGGTGCCGGTTTTGTCCGACGCGATCACACTCGCCGATCCGAGTGCCTCGACCGCCGCCAGATGCCGCACAATTGCGTTTCGCCTGGCCATTCGCTGTACGCCGAGTGCGAGAACCGTCGTCACCAATGCGGGGAGTCCTTCGGGCACTGCAGCAACGGCCAACGCCACACCAAATATCAGAACTTCGAACAGCGCGGGCCAACCGCGCACATGTTCAACAACGATGATGGTGACAATCATCGTAATCGCAATTGCCACCACAATGATGCCAAGCACCTTCCCGACACGATCCAATTCAATTTGCAGCGGCGTAGCGTCTTCGGGCGCGGCGTTCAGCAAATCTGCAATGCGCCCCATTTCAGTTTGCATGCCGGTCGCTGTGACGATTGCGCGTCCGCGACCAGAGGTGGCAATGGTTCCGCTGAACACCATGTTCAGTCGGTCGCCAATATTTACATCGGCGACGATGGTCGCCATGTCTTTCAGCACCGGCAGGCTTTCACCGGTGAGTGCCGATTCGGCGGTTTGCAGCGATACAGACTCAGCGAGTCGAGCATCTGCCGGAATCGCGTCGCCTTCCTCGATGAGTATCACGTCACCAGGAACGAGTTCGGTGCCTGCAACGGCTTGTCGTTTGCCGTCTCGAATGACGTTGGCGCGTGGCACCGCCATTGCCCGAAGCGCAGCGATTGCAGATGCAGCGCGTGACTGCTGCGTGTAGCCCATTGCGGCGTTCAGCAATACCACGGCGAAAATCGCTATCGCGTCGTACGGTAACAACGCGTCGCGCTCCAGAATCCACAATGCGGTTGAAATTGCCGCAGCGATGAGGAGCAGTATGACGAGTACATCATTGAATTGCGACAGTAGCTGCAGCCACCACGGTACCGAAGGCTTCGCTGTCAACTCATTCGGTCCAAGCGCATGTCGACGCTTCTGTGCTTCACTCGCGGTTAAACCGCGAACTACGTCGCTGGCGAGTGACGTAGCGACATCTTCAATCGACTGTCGGTACGAGGCTGAGTTGGGCAACTACGCCATCTTCGAAGAAGGGTTCAATGCGCTGCCCCGCGAATGTCATTCAAATCCGACATCACCTTAGGCGGAAACGCTGCGCGCAGTGCGTTCAGCACGGCCAGCACGTCGATGACTTCCTGGCTGATTGCACCCGCCACCGGCGACAAATGTCCCGTGGCGGCGAACATCATTCCAACCACGCTGAGCACCATTCCGCCGACGGCACTTTGTAACGCGATGCGTCGCATTTGCCGGCTGATGTGCATGAATTCATCAATCTTTGTGAGTGAATTCTCCATGATGACAACATCAGCGGCTTCGGCGGTGATGTCACTGTTCTGGCCGAGTGCCATGCCAACCGTCGCCGCCATCATGGCAGGAGCGTCGTTTATTCCATCGCCCACGTACAACGTTTTAGTGCGCGCAGTTTCCGCGCGGACGATCGCCAGCTTCTGTTCCGGGCTTTGCTCGGCGTGCAGATCGGTGATGCCAACCTGCTGTGCGAGATAGCGAACTTCCGATTCCCGATCTCCCGACACAATCATGAGGCGTTGAATCTGATGCTTCGGTCCCAGATGTTGAATGAACGACTTTCCTTCTACTCGTGGCGCATCGCGAAGGCGGAATGTTGCGGCGAGTTGGGAATCGATGACCACGACGCATTCCAAACCCCCGGCGACAGGCGACAGGTGTTCGACACCAGTCACATGCTGTGCTGCGAGTTTTCCCCGACTCGTAATTGCTACGTGGCGGCCCGCAACGGTTCCGCGCAGTCCCTGACCAGGCGCTTCTCCAACTTCCGACGCCTGTTCCAACGGCAATCCTTCTTCGTCAGCCTGTGCGAGTATCGCGCGCGCCAACGGATGTTTGGAATAACGCTCCAGACTGGCCGCCAGTACCAGAACGTCTCGCTGCGCGAAACCCGGCGCCACAATTTGTTCAGTAAGTTTTGGTTCACCGTAGGTCAGCGTTCCCGTCTTGTCGAAAATTGCAGTGCGGCACTTTGTAATTTGCTCAAGCGCTGCGGGATTCTTGATGATGATGGAGCGTCGCGCCGCCAGCGAGATTGAACCGATGATAGCGACCGGAATTGCAATGAGCAGCGGACATGGTGTGGCAATTACCAGTACGGCGAGAAATCGCACGGAGTCGCCGCTTATCAGCCATGCAGCAATCGCGATCGCAACCGCCAGCGGCGTGTACACCGCGCCCAACTGATCGCCAAGCCTGCGCAAATGTGGCGGGTTCTTCTCCGACTCGCGCATGACTTCCATGATTTTGGCGTAGCGCGAATCGACCGCGAGCTTTTTTGCCGTAATCGTCAACGCCGACTCGCCATTGACTGCGCCGGATATCACCCCTGATCCAGGTGCTTTCGTAATCTCGAATGGTTCGCCGGTGAGAAACGCTTCATTCATGACGCCGTTTCCGTCAACAACTGTGCCGTCAACTGGGCAAATGTCGTGCGGGTACACCACGAGCGTGTCGCCAATAGCGATGTCTGCTAACTGAATGTCGGTGATATTCGACCCATTCTTTCGATGCGCAACCGACGGCATGCGTTTGGCGAGAGCGCGCAACACCGACGACGCACTTCGCAGTGCGTAGCTCTCAAGCGCTTCCCCGCCAGCCAACATGAGCACAACAAGCGCGCCGGCCAGGTATTCGCCCAGCAATACCGACGTCACAATGGAAAGGCCTGCCAGCAAATCTGAACCAAATTGGCGTTTCACAAGATTTCTGAGCAGTTCCAGAACGAGCGGTATTCCGCCAACTGCGAGCGCGACAAAGAGAGGTGCTTGAAATGCGTTCGCGCCGGTGTGCAGCACGAACCGCATCACGACGTGCAATGCAATCGCCGCTGCAGCGATGCCCGCAATGACGAGTGTTCGCCTGCGCCACAGGCTTTCCAGTGCTGATGGAAGGCTATTCATGCCCGCACTCGGCACACCTTATTTCGAATTCCGCTCTTCATAATCGGTAATCATCCGCAAGCGCTTCACGTGCCGTTCCTCCTCACTGAAACGGGTATTGCGGAAGGTATCTACAATCTCAATTGCGAAATGCACCGCGACAATACGCGCGCCCATCGCGAGCACATTTGCGTTGTTATGAAGTCGCGCATACAGAGCATAGTACGGCTGGTCGCACAAGGCTGCCCGTATTCCCTTCACTTTGTTCGCAGCAATCTGCTCTCCCTGACCGCTGCCGCCGAGAACGATGCCCCAATGCGCCGTTCCACTGGCGACGGCTTCTCCAACTGCAATGCAATAGATAGGGTAGTCGGAGGCCTGGTCTGAATCTGCGCCAACATCGATCACCTTTTGCCCGGCCTGCTGCAGATACAGCCCAAGTTCCTGTTTGAGTTGAAAGCCCGCGTGATCGGAGCCCATGGCAACGATCGACATCGGAGGGGCGTCTGGCATTGTGATGAACTCCTGAATTGCGACAGTGTGCCGCTGCCTGGGTCGTCATGGTGCGGCGATTCCGCAAGCCGTTCGAGTACGTTAGGGAGACTTGAAGTGAAATGTAAACGTGCTCTTGAAAATCGCTGCGCCAAACACCTCTGCATCAGCGTCGTTCAGCGGTGCTCGCAACGAGCCAGGGATCACGGAGCGGCACCGCCATCGTTGTCACGCGGCTGTAATTGTCGGGAGTGATGCTTCGAAGTGCACAAATTCCTGATCGTTTTGAGCGGCGTGGCTGTTCTACAATCATCGGCAGGCGAGCAGGTGAGAGATGCGCGCCTTCGAGCCGATACCTCGACCACGACGCAACGCCCCGCTTGGTTTACGCGGCGAGATCTGCTTCACATTGGTGTAGCCGCAGTTGGTGTTGGTGTAGTTTCGCTGGCCGACGAAAGAATCGCGCGCGGAATTCAAGGCTCAACGCTCCGCAGCAACCCTGGCCTGCAGAACACCGCCAACTTCATTCAAAGGTTTGGCGATCCAGGCGCACTGGTAATTTCCGCTTCGCTTTATGTCGTTGGAACGGCGTCACACCGCCCGGGCCTGGCGGACGCGTCGCTGCACTCCACAGAGTCCATCATTGCAAGCGGCGCAATCACGCAAGTGCTTAAACTCACCGTCGGTCGCGAGCGACCGAATTTGTCGCATGACGAAAACGCCTTCGCATTTCATCCGGCCCATGGCTATCAGACCGACTTCAATTCGTTCCCGTCTGGTCACACAACGGCAGCCTTTGCCGCGGCAACTGCCTTCAGCGACGAGCTCCATCGAACACACGCCGGTGCTGCGAAAGTCGCGACTCCCGTTTTGTATGGCGTTGCGACGCTCGTGGGCGCTTCGCGCATGTACAACGATCGTCATTGGTTGAGTGATGTTGTCGGAGGCGCCCTGATCGGGCACTTCGTTGCGCGACGAATTGAATCGCACGCGCATCCCGGTGCGCGACTTCCCGTTCCCTCTCGCTAGGGTTCGAAACGGATCCTTCCACTACGACGCCTCCGGCCAAGCGGAACGGTGATAGTGCAGTAACAAGCGCACGCGTAGCTCAGTCATCACGGACCGCCGCTGACAAGGTCTTCGTCTTTTACCGGCTTGCCAAACGTCCAGCTAAAGCCCAGTAGCAGTCCGCGAATTTGTCGGGCGCGCTTTGAGATCTGATAGAAACGCGGATCCGTGGTCGTTGAATTTTCCCGCGATGTGTTGAATGGATCGATGACGCGCAGGGTGACGTTCAATTGGTCGTCCATCAACTTCTTTCGTGCCGCGAGATTGAACTGCGTGCGGCTGAAGGTGCGCCCCTGCTCCACCGTCATCCCGGGTTGATACGATAGCAATCCCTGCACGTCGAATGTTTTAGTGAACCGCATGGTCGCATTCGCTCGCGTTCTCCACCCCCAGGCGTTAATCGATAGTCCTGGCGTTACATTCGCCGCATTGCTCACCTGGTGAAACGCGCTCGCGCCTGCGAAGCCGGTCAACCGCCTCTTTCCTAAGGCGATTGTCAGGTCACCACCATACGAATCGGCCGTCGCGATGTTGGCATACGTTCGCGTTGCAACGCCGGCCGAATCGATCGTGCGAATTGATCGCACCGCATCGGTAGTGTGCCGCCAGAACGGCGTCACCTGCACCGTAACGTGCTCTCCAGTGCGTTGAAGGCCCATTTCCAGCGCGCGAATGTATTCTGGCTTAAGCGCCGGGTTTCCGCGCGACAGGTTGAGGGGATCTGCATAGTGCGGCGTAGGATCGAGAAGATCTCCCTCGTCCGGACGTTTGATGCGGCTCGAGTAGCTGAATTTTATCTGATGCGCATCGTTCACATTGTACGCAACCAGTGCACTTAGAAACACACTGTTGTAACTGTTGTCGTACGTCGAACCAATGGTGGTGAGGTGAAACGTGCTCGATGCATGTTCTGCGCGAACGCCGCCCTGCAATTGAAAGTGACCGCGCTGCCCGCTCAGCAATGCGTATCCTGCGTGGACGATTTCATTAAAGGTGAAATCGTTGATGCGACTGGCGTCGGGAATGAACGCATTCGACGTTTGATCGAAAACATGTGTGTCTAGCGACGTGTGAAATTCCTGCAGTGAACCTTTGTATCCCGTTTCCATTCGCAGCAACGGTAGCAGCGGCCGCACATAATCGACCTTGATGTAATTCTCGTGCGGGCGTTCCCATGCGCTCGAGTTCTCAAGCGCTGCTTGCCCAAACGGATCCCCATTGAGAGTCAGAATACGCGTCCTCACGTTACTCGGCCCACCCTCGGCGTCGCGCACAACGCGGGCCTCCGCCGACAGCTTGTGTCCCTTTTTTGTGAAGTCGTGTTTGTAACCCAGCACCGTTTCGAAATTCGATTCGTGGCCGCGGCCCGTTGTTAATCGATCGCTCAACCCCGTGAGAACCTGCGCGCTGTTCAAATCGCGATACGTTAAACCGTAACTCTGTTCCTCAACGCGCGTGCTGTAAGTAAGATCGAGAGAGACTTCGTCTTTATCCGCGAGCGCATACGACGTGCTCGTCGTAATTGTATGCGCCATCGGCTTCTGAATTCGACGGCCGGTTTCATCAAGAAAAGTGACCGGACTCAGATAGTCGTTCTCACGAAAGATCGATTCCGTTCGCGGACGGCGGTCGTGTAGAAACCCGTAGCTTCCGTAAAAGGAGAACGGACCATGTTCGTATCCGTAGTTGACGCCAACGTTGGCCTGCCCCGTCGTTCCTGCAGAAAGCGTTAGTCCACCACTCGTGCCGGCATCCGATTTCTGCTTCATGACAATGTTGATGATGCCTGCCGTACCTGTCGGATCGTCCCGAGCAGACGGATTCGGAATGATTTCAACCTTCGCAACCATGTCGGCGGGAAGCTGCGACAGATAGTTGCCAAGTTGCGCCGGTTTCATCGGACTCGGCCGACCATTTATCTGAACCGTTACTGCTGAATTGCCGCGCAAGCTTACGATGTTATCGATGTCGACATCAACTGCGGGCACGTTTTTCAGCACGTCAAGTGCATTGCCGCCGCGTGTCGTTGGCATGTCCTTCACAACAAAAGTGTTGCGATCGGGGGCCAACAGCACGTCCTGCTGATGCACAATCACCTCAACTGCTTGCAATTCCGTGGCCGTAGCGGTGAGCGGAATGGTGCCGATATCGGTACGCGGTGCTGCAGACACAATGTCCACCGCCTGCACTTCGACGGGCCTGAAACCCAGCGCGCGAATCAGTACGCGATAACGGCCAAGTGCCAGACTTTGTACGCGAAACGCACCGTCCGCTGTTGTGACTGCGCGCCCTGCGGGAGTTGCCGCACCGGCGAGTGTGACTTCAATAGTCGCGCCCAAGATTGCCGATTTTGCTGCTGAATTGACAACGATTCCGTGAATCTCCCCTCGCCTTAAAGGTGTCGTACCCTGTGCTTGTGCCGAGTCAACGAAAAGAGACAGGGCGATCGCGACCGCGACGGAACGAATTAAAACGAGCAAGGAAACTCCGGGAGTCGGGTTGCAAACGCTTCTCAAATCAAAATTTGCCGCAACGACGATCAAGCGTCGAAGGGCGTTGTCGAGATGCAATTGTAGTGAGGCTCTATTTCGCAACGATGACAAGCAATCGCCAGATACTCACGTCAATGCGCCGCAAAGTGTCGCGTTGATGACAAATTTTGAGAAGTATTATTTCCTCAATTCAGAAATCACTTTCGTGCGTTCAATTTCCCAGCCGTTGTCCCCGTCTTTGTACATCAAGTACACAACATTATTCTTTCCGAAGCTGGCAATGGTTCGTCCGGCTTTCGTTCGCACGCGATGAACGAACTCACCACGATTGTTCACAACATCCCACAACAGCTCACCGCTGGCGCCGACTGACGCAGTTGTTGAAAGAATCCAAAGATTGTTGTCACGATCGGGTTTCGCCGCACCTGTACGCATCGAGCACAATCAGTTGACGCGGCCCACCATCATTCACCAGCAATTTTCCGTTCGCCAACGGAATGACGTTCAGAATCAATCCAAAGTGCGCGGATGAAATGGCGTCGGGTTTCGAAAGTTCGAGCACTGGCACTTTCGTTTGCGCGCTCGCTGGCGTGTTCAACGACAACACACTGAGTACCCCGACGAAGCAAAACGCACGCCATGAGTGTCGCAACTTTGGCATTCGCGTGCCGCAAGTCTGATTGACCACGTCAGTCCCCGTTTTCAGAAGGTATTGCATGAACTACTTCGGCAAATAGAAAGCGGCCTCGAACTTCCCGCGAGATTGTTCACCAAATGTTCATCAAACCGTCATCAAGAAATTCCTTTCACCCAACGCATCGCTTTCCGGCATCCATTCGCACTTGGGGAGTG
>JBDUAX010000088.1:0-12124 GCA_040004455.1 Gemmatimonadaceae bacterium | reverse complement strand
GCGATGGCATTCTGGTCGATTTGCAAACCAATCGCGAAACCGCGCACTTGATGGGGAAGAAAGAGAGCGATGGGTGCACGTTCGGCACGACGTGGCGTGACTATCCGTTCCTTCGCATGGCCAACGTACACGTTGAGCCGGGTCCGGAAAATTCACCGACCAGAGAACAGCTCATTGGTGACATGAAGAACGGTGTGATCATTGATGGTCGCGGCAGCTACTCAATAGATCAGCAGCGTTACAACGGCCAATTTGGCGGACACATTTTCTGGGAAGTAAAAAACGGCAAGATTACGCGTCAGGTTACCGATGTAACATACAACGCCATTACGACAGACTTCTGGAAGAACCTTGATGGCATCACGGGTCCGAAGGAATGGCAGATGCACGGCACTGGCGGCGATGCGAAGGGTCAGCCAACACAGACCAACAGCATTTCACACGGCAGCCCGTGGTTGTTGATTCGTAAGTTGCAGGTGTGCGCCGCGTTTGATTGATCGTTGATCGAATGCGCAGTGCCTTATGGGAAAACGGCGACGCAGAGGTGCGTCGCCGTTTTTGATCGCCCGACAGTAACTACTTACGCCTCTTCCTTTAAGAACAGATCCAACAGAGCGGATCCGCTGCGTTCGCCGAGACAACGATAGCTTTCAAACTGCGCCTCATCGAACCACTGATCTGCGGTTGATTGCTGTGGGAATTCAGCGTTGCCACGATCATAATTGAGAATGTCGACCGGGACGTCTGCTGTTACCATCGGTTTCACCCAGTAAATCTTCCCTTTGCGATACAGTTCGCGATCGTCGGGTTGCCATCCAAGTGAATCGAGATGGTCGGCGCTGTACGTAATTTCGGCTTCAACATAGTTCCCCTCCGCGCCACCTTTCTTAAGGTATGAAATTGGGGTGATCATGCGCACTTCAGCATTGAAATCTTCGCGAATGAGTCGCACGAACGTTCCAATGTCGTCGAGTCGATATCCGGGGTCGGCGCCACAATCGACAATCACGATTTTTCGACAGCCGCGCTGCACAAGACTGTAGGCCGCGGTATTGTCGAAATGTCCACCATCAGTCAGATAGCAATACAAACCGAACTGACTGGTTTGTGCGAATGCCTCACGAAGCAAATAAAACCACCACAGCCTTGGGCGTGCAGACATCCAGCGATCCTTGCTCGGCGTGGCCGCCCAGAATCCAAGTCGCACATTCAACAGCGCCATCAGGAGTGTGAGTGCAGCACTCGGTGACTGCAAGCCCATCACGGGACTTGCAGCGGCGCCGGAAATCGCGACAGCGGTTCCGAGCGTCATTCCGCCATTCATGTAATCGGCAGTTGGCCGGAACCCCGTACGTACCGAACCACAATGTTTACTTGATATTGTGAATGAAGCGCCCGTTCGTTGCGTGGATGTGAGTTGATTACTTGCCGTAAGGTTAAGCGTGGCATTCACAAGGTGGAACGGACCGTTGCTCTTGTTCGAATTAATGTTCTTGAACGCGATGTCATCGTTGGCATGCGGTTCAGAAATTTCTTCATTGGTGCGCAATGTGTTGGACGCTCCCAGATACGCTCGCGTCAAACGTGCTTTGTAGAAATTGTGCATCGACGTAAGATTCGGGTCGATCATCCAGCCGAGTGCAATAACCCAGCTGCCACAAAGGTAGGCGAAGAACAATCCGGCGTGGAGCTTTGGTAACGCGCCTGGAAAAATCAAAATGGGAATCGCTGCCACTGCCCAAATCGCCAATCCAATTATGCGCTTCCATGAAACCGCGCGCTTCCAAATACTGTCGCCAATTCCTGGGCTAGAGAAATATTCGTACAGCACGAAAATTCCACAAAGAACTGCGGCAAATGCAACCGCGTGGTTTAGCTGTTCAATGTTCCTCGCGATGAATTCGACTACTGCGGCTCCTGCATATGCAAGGTAGATGAAGAGCACAACGGAGATAATCAGCGGCGCAAGTACCAGTCCGATTTGTGCGCCCGAACTGTTGGGTTTCGCCGCATCCTCGCCGCCCGTTGGTGCTGATTTGAATGCGGTGAAAATCGCGCTTGCAATTGCGACGAGTGTAGCAAACCAGCCGCCTGCGGCTTTCACTTTGTTCGTCGCTTGAGCAACGGTTTCTGCAATTACGCCGTGACCGAAGCCCGCAACCAGCAATATCAAGGTGCTGATGACGGTGAACAGAAGAATGGTGCTTTGCCACTTGGCAATGCGGTTTCGCCACCATTCGCGTACTCCAGGAGACAATCGTTTTTCTGAGGACGCGCGCGGTGCGACGAACAATGCAAGAAGAGCAACGAGCGCGAGGATCACCGAAGCAATTGCAATCGCCAGCAACCAGTCGGGGGTAAGCCACGAAGGGGAATTACTCGGCGCCCGAAGTGACCACAGGAGGTACGCAGACCATCCCGTGAAAATCAATCCAGCGCACGTCATGATAAGACTTCCCAATGTGCTCGTCGACGCAATCAGCCAGAGCGCGGTCAATATCACGAGCAACGTCACGCACGCAATAAGAGGACGTGACAGAACCACCAAGCGGTCCATCAGCGTCGCGTCCATCAAATTTGTCGTAGCTGGTGTTGCGAGGAAATAGAGTTGCGCGACTGCAACGAACATCAGAAGCAGCGGCACCAGCATTACCCAGGTTAATACCATATTTCGGCCGATCACGTTAACTGCACGCCACATGTCGCTTCCCAACGCGCTCTTTCGTGGCGTGAGGTAATTGGAAAACAACCGGATGTGATGCACCGGATCGTTGCCGGCCGAGAGCGACCCTTCGGTCGTTGGTTCATTTCGGCCACTCGGTTGCGCACCATTCATTCCTCTGAGTGCTCCCTCGCGCCCCGGAGCAATTTTTTCATGCGGCGGAAAAATGCTGTTGCCGCGCGCCTCGCGGTTCAGCCACGCCGTCCACCAACCTCCAGTAAATCCACCACCCGACACCGTCGACAGGTAGTCAAACGATTCGAGAGCTTCCTGAAACCCCTGCAGAAAGCCGAGGCAAAACGTCGCGCTTCGAATGCCCCCGCCGGAGAGTGCAAGTCCGCTCAAATGAACTCGGCGGTCAGGATATTCTTCCAACTGTCGAAATGCTTTACGTCGAGCTTCGATCTGCTGAAGTTCCGCAGCGAATACTTCATCAAAACTCTGCGGCAGTTTCGGGTCACTCTGGACCTCGACCGTTTTCTTTCCATCTGGAGATGATTGCTCATTCATGCGCGCGTCCCCTCTTGCTATACGTTCGTCCGCCAGACCTTTCCTCTCATTCAACACACTCTACGCTCAATCTGAGCGCACAAACCCATCACGTCATCGCATACACAACGACGTTCACGGCAAATCGCGTGTTATCCGTTTTCCTGAAGCGCTTGTTCTTCCAATCGTAGTCCCATTCGCAGCCGTAATCCTGGTTTGTGTACAACACCCCCAACCGACCCTTGTACTCCACTCCACGCACGTAGTCGTGCACGACATTGTCACCCCAACCGTTCAGCTCATGACTCGTTTCGGGCGGACCATCGGGAAAACGAAAAAACGACCGATACAACGAGTGGCTCTTCGGCAATTTTGCCAGCGTGTCCGGTCCTGGAAAAGCTTTGTGCATTTCCACTTCAAACGACTTCGCATACAAGCCATTGATGTCGTGATTGCAGTCGTCGGAAAAAAGCAGGCCGCCATTCTGCACAAAGTTCACAAGGCCCGCTCGCTCCTTTTCACTGAAGCGTACGAGTTTGTGTCCGGTCATGAACAAGAACGGAAACGCCTGCAACTCTGCGGAGTCGGCGGTTATAACGACTTCACTTTGACGAATTGGAATTTCCGTGTAACGCATAACTGAATCGAGCACGTTCGCGCATACCTTCGGATTGTAGTCCCAATCACCGGAATTGTAGCGCAAACGCGCGAACACGAACTCAGAGCTACGCGGCGCTGAATTGCTGATTGGCTTCGCGTCCGCATTCAATTTTGACGACGCGTATAACAACGACGGCATCGACGTGATTCCAGCCGCAACGCCAGTTGCCGCAAGGCCAATGCGTTGCAAAAAACGGCGACGATCGATGGAGCCAGACTCAGGCTCAGAATTCACGGGATTTTCGTTGGAGATTCGCGGCCGAGCAACTTGACACGATGCGGCTTCCGGTTGATCTGCGAGGCCAGCTGTCACAACTGTATTACGTAATACCAAGGCCGGATCGTTGAGATCCAGGAACCGCGCTACGGTTGAACCGTTGGGCGACGTTTCATCAACGCTTCGATTTCATCAATCTCGCGCGGAACCATCGTAATGCGCTCCAAACCCTTGTCGGTGATGATGTAATCGTCTTCGATGCGCACGCCGGTGTTCTGATACTTCAAAACTGTCGCGCGAACACGGGCAATAAACGCACGATTCTTCGGGGTGTCGGGCAACACGTCAAGCGCGCGAGTGCCGATGTAGACGCCCGGCTCAATCGTAAACGCATCTCCCTCGTGAAACAGTCCGTCAGTAGCGCTGCCTTGAATCGGATCGTGCACGGCAAGTCCAATTCCGTGACTGATTCCGTGAATCATCCACAGGTTGCTCTGCTTGCATGCGGCCGGGGTGCGCTCGCAATTCACCGTCCAGGGCGGATCAAATGATGCATCAACGCTTTCAATGAGTCCCAACGCAGCCAGGCCCTGCGCGCGAATAGCAACTGATGAATCAGACGCACCGCTAATCTTCATTCCCGCCTTCGAATTTCGCTCGGCCGCCGATTGCGCGTCGCGAACCAATTGATAAATCTGTTTCTGTTCCCTGGTGAACGTGCCACTTGTTGGAATGGTGCGCGTGATGTCGGCAGCGTAGCCGTGATACTCGGCCGCAGCGTCCATCACGACCAAGTCACCTTTCTTGATCGGATCACTGTCTTTCATGTAGTGCAACTGCGTACCGTTAATTCCTGCACCAACAATGGACCCGTACGCGAGGCGCTCAGCACCGCGCCGAGTGAATTCGTATTCAAGTGAAGCGCGCAGATCGTATTCGTGCAACGGATTTGCGGTCAGCATCGCAGCACGGTGACCTTCGGAGCTAATCGACGCCGCCTGTTTGATCAACGCAAACTCGGCTGCCGTTTTCTTTGCGCGAAGCTGCAGCAAAATCGGCATCGCATTCACAACTTTCAGCGTCGGGTACTTCCTGGCCAAAGACTTGATGACTTCCTGCCCGCGCGTCAATGAATCGGCGCGCGCGAAATCCATGTCTTCAACATCGCTGACGTTGTAAAACGGCATGCCGGTTTTCGCGAGAGAATCGAGCACGCCATTGAGCGCCGAAAACGAACGTCCGTGCATGCCGTACAGTGTTTCGCTCCTGGTTGAATCGACACGTTGGCCGTAGTAAAACGCCGTTCGTCCGTCCAACGGAGTGAGATACAGCGTGCTTTGCCCGCGCCTTTTGTGCACGACCATTACAAACGCGGCGTCGGGCTCGTCAAGATTTGTGAGATAGTGAAACGCAGTGAGTTGATAGAACGTGCTGAAATCGTGAACCAGTGTTCGTCCGCCAAAGGCCAGCACAACTCCGCTGTCAATTCTCGCAGCGAGCGAGTCGCGCCGCGCCGCGTATTCCGCGGGAGCGATGGCGGCGGGCGCCGCTGATTGCGCGCCCAATGCGCCAGCGCCGACTACGAAACCCAGCGCGAGCGCAGTCGGGTGCGCAATAAGTCGAATCGATTTCGCGAACGATTGCGTTGGAACGCGCGAGGCGACTCGTATCGCACAGTTTTTCAGCATGTCAGCAGCAGGAGGGCAGGAGGCAGGAGGCAGGAGGCAGGAAACAGGAAACAGGAAACAGGCGGCCTGAACCCAAGGCAATATTTCAGGCGTATTTCCGATAGCATGATACCCGCGTTCAAAGATTCCCGGAATAGCTGGCCGTACCAGCGGGACAAACGTGACCACGCAGGGAGAAACTATCAGGACCCGACGTCGTCTGCGTCGACTCCCGAAATGGCACTTGCAATCGTGATTGTTTTGGTGGCGGCTGCGATCATTGACGGATGAAAAGCATTCGGCCATCACGCCGTCGGAATGCGACACGTTGCCGCCGACGGGCCTTCGCGTAACGACTTTGGTACACGCGTTCGTCCATTCGATCTGGCGACTATTGAAGCGGGGCGACACGGCACCGGTTGGCCCGGTTGGCATCTTGGTCCTGAACAGGCAGTGAATTCGAATCAGCGCGCACAGGCCCGCGTGCTGTTGCCCTTACACAGAGGGCTGTTCACGCTTGTGACACACGCGTGAACCGAGCCGACCGAGCGCGCATTTGATCGCATCAAAATTAGATGGCGTGAGTTTGCTCACACCCAGGCCAGGTGGAGGAATTGAGTCGGCTTTGCCGCGTGCAAATGTGCGTTGGCGACCGACATTGCCTTTCAAAACGGCCAGCGAGGGTCCGATTGTGTCATCACCGGTTCCGCGCTGATTTTTCGACTACGAATTTCGCGAGACTCGATGGTGTTTCGAAAACGTGGCGCGACCCCGTCGTTCGTTCAGCAAGAGAGCGGACCGATTTGCGAAGCGGGGCAGCGGGACGGCACCGGTGGGCGTATTGTACCGAGAGCCGCGTCGCCGCCAATTTTGATGGTCGCCAGAACGCGCCTGTTAGCCCGGAACAAAAACGCCCCCGCCCGGAGCACCGCATGACCGTTATCAAATCGATTCGCGAACTGCTTTCACAGGTCGCCATTCCCGTTGCTGCAGTGTTGTTGGGCAGCAGTGTGCTGGCCAGCGCGATGCTGATCAGCGCACCGCTCGCCGCGCAGAACGGGTCGTCCAGCGCCTGGAATCCGCAAGAAATTCTCAAGACCGAAACATTTGTCAAACCGCCCGCCGATGTTGAACGCATGATCATGGCGCCGCGCACGGACATCTCGTTCACGATGCCGAATGCCGATCGCAGTTGGTTCTTGCGCGGCGTTGGGGACGATCGCGGCGACATTATGGCGTACGGCAAGCCTCACATCTATCTGGGCGGATTGCAGGTCGACACGAAAGCAAATCGCGCGCGTTCGCTTACGACGAGTACGCGTCACGCGTTGATGCTCATCGATCCCAAAACCGGCGCAACACGCAACATTGAATCGCCAAAGGGCGCGACTATTTCCGCTCAGGCCTGGTCGCCCACAGGAACGCAAATCGCCTACATCGCAAACTTCGACGATGCGTCGTATGCCTATGTTGCCGATGCAGCGACCGGCAAGTCGGTGCAAGTGTCAAGACTTCCGTTGCTGGCAACGCTCAACACCGAAATCGATTGGACAGCCGACGGCAAAAATCTCGTCACGGTAGTCGTTCCCGATGCGCGCGGCGCCGAACCAGTGAACGGTAAAAACGGCGTTGATGACGGTCCGCAAGTTCGTCTCACAAACTCGCGTGCAATTCCGCAACCAGTGCATGCAAGTTTGCTTGCGAATCCACACGAAAGGGCGCTGCTCAAGTTCTATACCACTGGGCAACTCGCAATCATCGATGTTAAAACAAAAACCATTCGCAAAATCGGCACGCCGCGCATGATTCGCGCGGTTGATGTTTCACCAGACGCGCAAAATTTCCGCGTTACGGTGATGACGGAGCCGTTCTCGTATCTCGTTCCAGTTTCTTCGTTCGGTGCCGTGCAGGAAATGTGGGATGCAACGGGTAAAGTCATCGCGACTTTGAGCACAACCGGTTTGCGCGACGGTGAAGTCGGTGACGGTGATACACCAACCGCCGGCGGTCGCGGTGGTCAGGCGTCTCCCAGCGATACCGGCAAGCGCAACGTGCAGTGGAATCCCGTCGGGCAGGGATTGGTTTTCCTGCAATCGGTATTCAGTGGCGCTGCTCCAAACGACGGAGCTGCCGCAACCGGCGCGGGTCGCGGTGGACGCGCTGGTGCGAGTGGTGGCCGTGGTGGTGCACCGGGTCGCGGTGGTAACGCCGCAGCGGCACGCACACCAACAAGCGTTCGGTACGTGAATTGGGTTGCGCCCTTTGGCGCGACCGACATGAAAGTGATTTACGAAGGTGGTGCGCAACTTTCCAGTGTTGCGTACAGCGCCGACGGCAAAACGATGTTCGTGAGTGACAGCGGTTCAGTCATCGCAATGCACACCGCCGACATGAGCAAGCGCTACAACCTCGGTCGCGGAGTTACGTTGCCGGCTGCAGGTGGCTTTGGCGGCCGCGGCGGTGGTGGTGGTGGCGGCGGCGGATTCGGTGGCGCGAACGCTGATACAACTGCATTGGGTGGCGCGCTCGCAACCAAGCGCGGCCCAAACGGCCAGCAATTCGTCATCGTCGGCACTGATGGCAAAACCGTCGCGGTTTCGGGCACACGTGCACCGGGTGCGAAATGGAACATGCAGGCACCGCGTCCGTGGCTCGACAAACTGAATCTCGAAACGGGGCAGCGCACACGAATTTTTGACAGCCCCACCGACGCCTTTGAAGACTTTGTCACGCCGCTTGACGACGACTATTCGAAATTCATTTACACCCACGAATCGGCAACCGTCATCGCCGACGCCTATTTGCGCGACGCCGTTGCCAATACCTCGAAAAAAATCACGAACAACAAAGACGTCGGACCGGAAGTTACCGGCGCACAGGTAAAGCGCATTCAGGTCGCGCGTCCTCGCGATGGATACAAGTTCTGGGTTGATGTCACGCTACCGAAGGATTGGAAAGCAGGAACGAAACTTCCAGGCATCATCTGGTTCTATCCGCGCGAATACACAACACAGGCCGACTACGACCGTTCGCGGTACAACACCAATATCAACAAATTTCCGGAAATTCCGGCACTTCGCCCGGCGTCATCTACGAAATTATGGGTAAGCCAGGGTTACGCGCTCATCGAACCCGACATCCCAATTTTCGGCGACACGGGCCGGATGAACGACAATTACACGCGCGATTTGCGTGAAAATCTCGACGCGGTACTGGACGCGGTGGTTGATCAGGGTTTCGTTGATCGCGACAAGATGGGCATTGGTGGACACAGCTACGGGGCATTCAGCACAGTAAACGCAATGACGCTGGTTCCGTACTTCAAGGCCGGTATTGCCGGCGATGGGATGTACAATCGCAGCCTTACGCCGTTTGGATTTCAATCCGAGCGACGGAATTTCTTTCAGGCGCAAAGTACGTATCTCGATATGTCTCCGTATTTCCGCGCTGACAAAATTTCCGGCGCGCTGCTCATGTATCATGCAAAAGAAGATCAGAATCAGGGCACGTCCCCCATCAGCTCCGAGCGCATGATGGCCGCACTACAGGGGCTCGGCAAACCCGCTGCGTTCTATCTGTATTCGTACGAAGATCACAGCGATGCAACGTATGCTACCGACCTCGATTTGTGGGCGCGTTGGTTCGCATGGTTCGACGTCTATGTGAAGAACCCGAAGTCGGAAAAGAAGGCGTTTACTCCGTAGCAATCTCCGCGGCCTTCGCGCCGCTGCGATAACGCGCTAACCAATCGGCACTCCATGTCTGGAAATTTCCAACGCGGAGTGCCGATCGTGCTTCGTGCATGATCGTCATGAGGAATTGCACGTTATGCAATCCCAGTAAACGCATGCCAAGTGCTTCACCGGCGGAGAAGAGGTGCCGCATGAACGCGCGGTCGTATTCCGTGCAGCACGGGCATGGGCAGCCTTCAACCAGCGGACGACGGTCCATGCGTAATGAACTCTTGAGAATTTGCAACTTACCATCGCGCGTGAATGCAGTGCCGTCGTGCCCGAGTCGAGTCGGTGCGATGCAGTCGAACATGTCGATGCCACGGCTTACTGCCTCAACAAGATCGTCGGGAAATCCAACGCCCATCAAATAGCGGGGCAGCGTGCGGGGAATTTCCGGTTCGCATGCTTCGATTGTTGTGTACATCGCCAATTTCGATTCACCAACGGACAGTCCGCCAATCGCGACGCCGTTCCAATTGCCAATATTCATAATCCCGCGCGCTGACTGAACGCGCAGCTCCGCGTGCGTGCCGCCTTGAATGATGGGAAAGAGTGATTGAACGGGCGCGGCGAGTTCGTCATCGTCATGAATAAATTGCGGCCCGCCTTCGGTCACTTCAATATGCGGAAGTGGTGCGCGCCCTTCTTGCGTGAGCCGATCGAACTCCACGCGACAACGGTCGAGCCAGCGCAAGCTGCGCTCCATCGCCCCGCGCGATTTCGAAGTGTCTGCACCGGCCGCAATCAGTTCATCGAGCTGCATGATCACGTCCGCGCCAATGTTGCGCTCAACGCGCATCACGTTTTCCGGCGTGTACTGATGCAGCGATCCATCAATGTGACTGCGAAACTCTACGCCGCTTTCAGAAACCGTGCGAATTTTCGCGAGAGAAAAAACCTGAAAACCACCAGAGTCTGTCAGCATCGGGCCGCGCCAACGCGTAAAGGCGTGCAAACCTCCCAACGCGCGCACCATCTCGTCCCCCGGACGCAAGTACAGGTGATAAGCATTCGCTAAAACAATCTGTGCACCAGTGGACGCAACTTCATGCACAGTCAGTGTGCGCACCGCGCCGTGTGTGCCAACGGGCATGAAGGTCGGTGTTTCCACAACGCCATGAGGCGTTTGAAACCAACCCAAGCGAGCAGCGCCGCTGTCGTGCGACGTTCGAAACGAGAAATCAGCCATGCCCATTTCTAACGAGTATCTCGCGCACCGCAAAGTCGAGAGTTCTATTTCCCGCCATGCTCACTCTCATCGGCATTCTGATCGTCGTCGTGGGCTTCGCGCTGCGGCTAAACCCCCTTCTGGTCGTCACGATTGCCGGAATTGCAACAGGCCTCGTCAGCGGCAAAGGTCCAATCGAAGTCATCGCACTCCTTGGTAAAGCCTTTGTTGATAGTCGTTCCGTCGCAATCGTGTGGCTCGCGCTTCCGGTCATTGGTATGCTTGAACGCTACGGACTGAAAGAGCGTGCGCGCGACGTCATTGCAAAAATACAGGTTGCGACAGCGGGACGCGTACTGCTTGCATACCTCGCCATTCGCCAGGTCACCGCTGCACTCGGCCTTGTTTCACTGGGCGGACACGCGCAAATGGTGCGTCCGCTAATTGCACCAATGGCAGAAGGCGCCGCCGAAACCACGCACGGTGAACTAAGTGACGAAACGCGGGACCTGATTCGCGCTAACGCCGCCGCCGTCGACAACATCGGCGTGTTTTTTGGTGAAGACATCTTTATTGCCATCGGTTCCATTCTGCTGATCAAGGCCTTTCTCGATCAGAACGGAATAAACGTTCAACCAATTGATCTGGCCAAACGCGCCATTCCAACAGCAGTTTGCGCTTTCATCCTGCACGGAATTCGGTTGGTGCTGTTCGACAGGAGACTCGCGCGCGACGCTCGAGCACGACAGGTTGGTCGAACCCAATGATCAAGGTCGAGGTTGTCTACATCCTGATGGGCCTTGTGCTCATTGGCGTAGCGGCAGTTAATGCGTTCGATAAAACGAACCCACGGCGCTATTCAAACGCTGCGTTCTGGGCTTTGTACGGTGTGTCGTTCCTCATCGGATCACGGCTGCCCGACATCGTGAACGGCGGGCTCGTGCTCCTTCTCGTTGCAGTTGGCAGCACGCGCGAGTTTGGCCGAGGTGCACAAGTCGACGAAAGTGCCGAACGCGAAGCGAGCGCAAAAAAATTCGGCAACAAACTATTCATTCCTGTCCTGGTGATTCCGCTTGGCACGCTACTGGGAGTGAAAGTGCTGAACACCGCTACAGTTGGCGGCTCTCTCATCATGGATCCCAAACAAATCACGATCATTTCATTGGGTCTTGCAACACTGCTCGCATTCATCGTGGGCCTCGCGATGTTTCGACCACCAATGTCGGTACCTCTCAATGGTTCTCGTCGATTGATGGATTCGGTTGGTTGGGCCGCAGCGCTTCCGCAGTCACTGGCAGCACTCGGCGCAGTGTTCGCGGCGGCGGGGGTGGGGCAGGTGATTGCAAAACTTGCGGGCGACTACTTGCCACTCGGAACACCCATCGCGACAGTTATTGCGTTTGCAACTGGTATGGCACTGTTCACCGTCATCATGGGAAATGCATTAGCCGCATTTCCCGTCATGAT
>JBDUAX010000087.1:0-12166 GCA_040004455.1 Gemmatimonadaceae bacterium | reverse complement strand
TTGCCGACAGCTCGTACTTTCGCCCGCTCGACCTGGGAGCCGCGAACAGCATGCGAACGGGCTCGGGCCGCCCGGGGCCCGCCTATTGGCAGCAACGCGTTGACTATCGCATCAAAGCTTCGCTCGATCCGGTCAAGAATGAAGTGCGCGGAACAGAGACTGTGCACTACGTCAATAATTCCCCGGAAACGTTGCGCTACCTCTGGTTTTTTGTTGAACAGAATTTGTGCGAACCATCGAGTATCACCAATGTGCTCAACCAACCGCCACTGGCATTCCTCAGCTCGAGTTTCGATTTCTCGTGTCAGGGGTTTGCAGGCGGCGGCACCATGGAATCGATGCGTATCAATGGCGTCGATCCAAAGCGCACTCGTTACGGCACCACCATGCGCGTTGAACTGCCAACGCCACTCGCGCATGGTGCCTCTACCGACATCGTCATCGCCTGGCACTTCAATGTGCCGCCGCAAGGTGGCGGGCGAATGGGACATGACGGGCCACTCTATGAAATCGCGCAATGGTATCCCCGCGTCGCGGTGTTTGATGATGTGCACGGATGGAATCACGAACCGTACATTGGCGCCGGCGAGTTCTATCTCGAATACGGCAGCTTCGATGTGGCGCTCACTGTTCCGCGTGAATTTATTGTCGCGGCCACTGGCCAACTCAAGAACGCCGATTCAGTGCTCACTGTCGCGCAGCGCTCGCGCCTGGCACAAGCGCGCACGAGTGAAACTCCAATCGCGATCATAACAAAAGAGGAAGCAGGTGACGCGAGCAAAACTCGCCCGAAAGGTGGCGCGACTGCAACGTGGATATTTCACGCCGACAGTGTTCGTGATTTCGCGTTCGCTGCAGGACCGACTTTTCGTTGGGATGCAAGCGGTTACGGCAACACGCTCATTGAAACGCTCTACCGCACCAGCGCACCCGAATGGGAAGAAGCCAACAAAATTGCGCACGCGGCCATCAAGTACTACAGTGAGCAATGGTTCAAGTATCCGTACTCGCACGCCACGACGATTGAAGGACCAATTGAAGGCATGGAATATCCCATGCTCACGTTTTGTCCGAAGTCGACATCGCGGGAAGACTTGCAGTGGGTCATCGCGCACGAGTTTGGTCACGAATGGTTTCCAATGATTGTCGGTTCGAACGAACGGCTGTATCCGTGGATGGACGAAGGGTTCAACACATTCATTGATCTCGCTAACGCCGCGAAATATTTCGCCGGAACACCGTATGGCGATTCAATTGAAGTGCATCCCCTGCACCTCTACAACGAACATGCCATTCCAGGCAGCGAACAACCGTTGATTGCCAAACCGGTCGAAGTGCGCGACCTCTTTTGGGGTGGCTATCAAAAGCCAGCGTTGATGATGCAGATGCTGCGCTACGAAGTGCTGGGCAAAGACCGCTTCGACGCCGCGTTTCGCGAATACATTCGCACATGGGCATTCAAGCATCCAACCCCTGCCGACTTTTTTCGCGTAATGCGCGACGAATCGGGAATGGAGCTCGACTGGTTCTGGCGCGGATGGATTTACACAACTTCCCGCCTTGACCAAGCGGTCGATTCAATCGGGCCGCGCAAAGACGGATTCAGCAACGTCTACGTGACGAATCGTTCGACCATGGTTATGCCCGCCGAATTGAAGTTGACTTTTGATGACGGGACCGACGCTTCGATCAAGTTGCCGGTGGAGATGTGGAATCTTGGCAATCACTTCACGTATCAGGTTCCGCAAAAGAAGCGCGTTGTAAAAGCCGTCATCGATTCGCGAAAGGCACTTCCCGATATTGACCGTTCCAACAACACATGGCCGAGGCAACCGTAATGCGCATCATGTCCAGGTTGGTCTGGTGTTTGATTTTGGCGACGTTTACGTCGAGCGCAAGCGCGCAAAGTCGCGATGTCACCGGCACCGTTTTCGTTGATCAAAACGGCAACGGAACCCAGGACGCCGGTGAACGCGGTTTGGCAAACGTGATGGTTTCCAACCAGGACGCGGTTGCCGTAACGGACAATGCTGGCGCGTTTCATCTGCCTCCTTCGCCAACGGGCGTTGTGTTTGTGTCGGTACCCAACGGCTATCGCTCGACCGGAAAGTTCTGGAAGGCGGTCGGCGACAACAACATTCCGGTCTCATTCGGTTTAGCAGTCGCAGCGGCCACTACGACATTTCAGTTCGTACACGCGTCCGACACGCACATTGCACCTGCCAGCGTTGAACGCACGCGCCGCCTGCGCACAATTGTCGATTCCATCAAGCCAGCGTTCACGATCATTGCCGGCGACCTCGTGAAAGACGCTTTACGCGTGGGCGAGGCTGAGGCACGCAGCTACTACGACTTGTTCGCAACGGAAACGGGGCTATTCAAAACGCCGGTGTTCACTGTTCCCGGCAATCACGAAAACTTCGGAATCGAAACAGCGCTATCGCATGTCGACCCGAAGAATCCATTGTTTGGCCGAGCGATGTATCACCACTACTTCGGCCCCGATTACTACTCGTTCACGACGAACGGTATGCACTTCATTGGGCTCAACACCGTTGATATTGATGGCACGTCGTACTACGGACACGTGGACAGCTTGCAACTTGCGTGGCTCGCGCGCGATCTCGAACATGTGCCGGCAGCGATGCCAATTGTCACTTTCGATCACATCCCGTTTGTTTCATCGTACTTTCAGCTCACGGGATTTGACTCCGGTCCACCCGCGCCATCGCTGATTACCGTGAACGGCAAAACCGACTATCGTCATACGGTTTCGAACGCGCAGGAAGTCCTGACACTACTTCGCAAACACAAACTCGTACTCGCACTTGGCGCACACATTCACGTGCACGAGAAGATCGTTTACGAAATAGATGGCGTTCCGACGCGATTCGAAACAAGCGCCGCGATTGTTGCCACAACCAGACTTCCAACGATGTCGTTTCCGTCGGGGTTAACGCTTTACACGGTTCGCGCTGGCGTAGTCGACAGCGGGCGCTTCATTCCTCTCGGGCTTCCGAAGTAGCGGCGCAATTCTCGCGACTGCCGCAAGTCCCGGAAGGCCCGCTAATCGCGCAATGCAACGAGTGGCGCCACACGCGTTGCTCTCCGCGCCGGGCCGTACGCGGCTACGCATGAAACTGCAAAAAGCAAAGCTGCAATTGACGTGTAAGTGACCGGATCGGTGACGGCAATGCCGAACAACATACTCTTGAGCGCGTGGGAAGTCGCAAGTGTCGCTCCGGTGCCCACTATCAGGCCAATGACGCAAATCCAGAGGCTTTCGCGGACGACCAGCCAACGCACGTCGTTTGGTTGGCCGCCCAGTGCCATGCGAATGCCAATTTCGCGTGAACGTTGCGTAACGAGCGACGACATCACGCCGTAAAGTCCTACGCTCGCGAGAATGAGCGCGACAATTGCGAGCGTTGCAATCATCAGCATGTTAAATCGTTGACGCGAAAGCGCCGACGCCGTGATTGCTTCCATTGATTGCAGCTTCGAAACCGGAATGTTTTCATCAACCGACTTCACGGCCGAACGCATGAAGTTCATCATCGCAACCGGTGACAGCGTGCTCCGCACCACTGGATACAACATTCCCTGCGGATGCTGTAGATAGGACATGTAAATTTGCGGGCCGCCGTCATTCTCCGGTCTCGTGGCGCGCACGTGACGCACGACGCCAACAATCGTTGCGAACTCCCCTTCCTTCTCCAGCGCGTTCACGCGTTTTCCAATGGCGCTCTCGTGCGGCCAGTGCTTGCGCGCCAATTCTTCATCAACAATCGCAACGTGCGGATGAGCGAGATTGTCGTCGCCAATAAAGTCGCGCCCTTCCACAACCTTGATTCCCATCGCCGTAAAATATGCCGGCATTGCAACTGCGAACTCCGCGTGCGGCTGTTCGGTCACGCTTTTCGGTACACCCTCAATATCAAACGAGCCGCTCCATCCGTCGTTCACCATTGGTAGCGGATACACTCCACTTGCGACCACTACTCCGGGAGTGGCTGCAAGGCGTTCGTCCAATTGGCTGTAGAAGCGCGCAATTTTTCCTGAACTGTCGTAACGAGAACGCGGCACGCTTGTATACATCGTCATGACGTTGTGCGCACTGAACCCGGTGTCGACGCGTTGAAGAGCCGCAAAGCTTCGTCCAAGCAACCCTGCGCCGTTCAGCAACACCAACGCCATCGCAACTTCTGCCACTACCAGAACACCACGCAAGTGTTTGCGCCCGCGCCCGTCACTGGCGCCGCGCGAGCCGTCACTGAGAGCTCCAGCCAACCCTGTGCGTGATTGTTGCAGCGCCGGGAAAAGGCCGATGAGCAAACCCGTGACAAGCGATAGGCCAAGCGAGAAGATGAGCACGGTCCAATTCACGCTTGCAAGCCCAACGCGCGGAATGCTGGTTGGATTCAAAATCGTGATGAGCTTTACGCCAACCCACGCGAGCACAACGCCAAGTATTCCTCCACAAATAGAGAGAACCAGACTTTCAGTGAGCAGTTGTCGGAGCAATCGTGAACGCCCGGCACCAAGCGCCAGTCGAACGGCCATTTCGCGCTTGCGTGTCGCTCCGCGGGCAATCAGTAAATTCGCGACGTTCACGCAAGCGATGAGCAGCACAAATCCAACGGCGCCACCGAAGAGAAGCAGCACTGGGCGTATCGCACCAACGGTTTCGTCGTGCAGCGACAGGGCCTGGATGTGCCAGTTGTTCGCGCGCTGTCCTGCATATCGCTCGGGAAAATCCGCCTTGAAGTGGCGCGAAATATCGGCAATGTCACGCGTCACAGCGGACGCGCTCGCACCCGCTTTCAAACGGCCGATTGCGATCAGGTTCTGATTGCCGCGATTCGCTGTGCGTGATTCCTCGTATGTCCACGGAATCCAGATGTCCGCAGGGCCGCTCGCGTAACCAATAGGATCATCGGGAAAGCGAATACCCGGCGGCATCACTCCAACTACTTGACGTTGTTGCGCGTTGATCGTGATTGTTTTCCCAACGATGCTGGTGTCGGCGCCGAACCGGCGTTTCCAGAGTGCGTCTGACAGAATGACGAAGAGCGCACCGTTCAGCGCGCCTTCGTCTGCGCGAAACGTACGCCCGCGCGCCGCGGAAACTCCCAGGACGTCGAACAAATTCGGCGTAACTGCATATGCGGTGAGCTGTTCGGGATCGGCGCCGTTTCCAATAGTTGTGGCTGGCGTTGGTCGAATGGCTGCGATTGCGTCCATGGACTGAAAACCGTCCCGAAAATCAAAGAGTTCCGGCGCAGAAAGCGGTGTCTTGTTCAGTCCCTCCTGTTCGTAGCTGTTGAACAACACCATGCTGCGCTCAGCGTTTGCATAAGGCGATGAACGGAGCAACACGGCGTCGATTACGCTGAAGATTGCCGTGTTTGCCCCGACACCGATTGCAATGGTTAACAATGCAACCACCGTGAACACTCGGCTCTTCCTTAAGGAACGAAACGCGAAGTGCAAATCCTGCGATAGTTCGGCGAAGTATTCGGTGCGTCGCACTTTCGTCTCCAGGCGTTGTCGAATGTCGGTGCATTCAGCGCGAACTTCGTTGGTGTTGCCAAATCGTGAGAGTGCCAACGCCCTTGCGTCGGCTTCGCTCTTGCCGCTCGCGATGAAGCGCTGTGTTTGTAGTTCGATGTGCGCGGCGATTTCGTCGTCGACTTCCGTTTCTGGTTTGACGCGCCAGAATTTGAAGAAGCGATTACTGAGGGATGGTTTTGTCATTGGGGTTCAGCTCGTCGCCAGCACGCGCGCGACTGCGGCGGAGAAATTCGTCCACTGCGCCGATTCGGATTTCAGTTGCGCCCGTCCGAGTTCGGTTAACGAATACACTTTGATGCGTTTGCCCAATTCAGACTTTCCCCACGACGCCTCCACCCAACCGCGTCCTTCCATTCGATAGAGTGCTGGATACAGCGAGCCCTCGGCGATGTGCAGCGCGTCGTCGGTGGTGTCTTCGAGCCAGCGCGCAATTCCGTAGCCGTGCCGTGGCCCCCATGCGAGGGTTTTGAGGACCAGCAGGTCGAGGGTGCCTTGCAGGAGTTCGCCGCGAATGGGGTTCACTGTTCGGTGAGCGTGCGTGGTCGTACCTAGAATGACGAGGTATGGGTTTGACTCTGCCGACGTTAAAAGGGTTTGATGGGGTTTGATGGGGACAGGTTCATCAAAGCGGGTTTGATGGGGACAGGTTCGGCGCGGGTTCTTATTAGGTCGAATTGAAGAAGCCCACAATTGACATCTTACTGTACTAGTACACATAGTACACTATGCTCCCGTTCCTCATTGATCTCAAAACCGGCGATTCGCCATTCCGCCAAGTCGTATACGCGGCGACGCGCGCGATTGTCAGTGGAGAAATGTCGGCCGGTGCTCCATTCCCGTCGGTTCGCGAACTGAGCCAGGAACTCAAGATCAATCCCAACACCGCGCACAAGATAGTCGCGGAGTTGGTGCGCGAAAGTCTGCTCGAAGTTATTCCTGGAGTCGGCACAATTGTCTCGCGCCCAAGCACCGACATCACGCACGCGCAGCGACAATCACTGAGTGCGGCAGTTGAGGCGTTGATTATCGAAGCTCGGCGCACCGGTGCAACGAAAACCGAACTGAACGCAATGATCACCGAACAATGGAAGCAACTATTCGGAGCGAAGTCATGAACGCCATCGTAGTGGAGAATCTTTCATTCGCATTCGGAAAGGCCGAAGCGCTTGAGGACGTTTCATTTACCGTTCCCGAAGGCGCGCTTTACGCGCTCATTGGACCGAACGGTGCTGGCAAGAGCACGTTGTTGCAAATCCTTGCCGGGTTGCGAAACAACTACAAGGGACGCGCACGAATGTTTGGCAGCAACTGCGCGAAGTTTACGCCACAAGACCGAGAACATATCGGGTACGTCGCTGAAGGACAAAAACTTCCGGATTGGATGCGACTGGAACAACTGGAAGCATATCTCGCGCCGTGGTATCCAACGTGGGACTTCAGTTTAGCGAATGAACTGCGCGAGCGATTTGCGCTCGATGCCACTCAGCAAATCTCGAAGTTCTCGCGAGGGCAATACATGAAAGCGGCGCTGCTGTGCGCCTTGGCGCCGCGTCCGAAAGTGTTGTTGATGGACGAACCCTTTACTGGAATGGACGTTGGCGTGAAGGACGAACTCGTGCGCGGACTTCTGTCGGCCTCGGCGGCAGACGGATGCACAATTGTTCTCTCATCGCACGACATTGCCGAAATTGAGATGTTGGCGGATCATGTCGGATATCTGCAGAGCGGAAAATTGCGCCTTTCTGAATCGATGGAGAACCTGCGTGAGCGATTCAAACATGTGGATGTTGTGCTCGCCGATGATGCCCTCCTGACTCGTGTAACGCCGACTGAGTGGATCGGCTTCGAACGCGCCGATCGCCGCATTCAATTTGTCATGGCTCATGACGGCGATGACGCAGAACAGTTGGTGAAGACTCACTATCCAAATGCCACCCGCGTTGAATTGCGGCAAGCGACGCTCAGGGAATTCTTTCTTGCGCAACAACGCACACAATTGCAGGTCAGGAACTCTCTTCCGACGATGGAGCAAGCCTCATGAACGCGGTTGCCGAAATTCTTCATATCCTTCGAAAAGATCTTGTTCGCGCGCGGTGGCTGTTGATGGGATTTGCGTTGCTCGTCTCATTCTCGGCCTGGCGAAGCGCCGTTTCGCGTCCCTGGATGCCAATTGAACCGTGTGTTCGCGACTGCAGTACACGCGTGACAACTTTGGACGGCATCCTCGCCGTTGTTGTGTTCGCAGTGGCGCTCATGGTTGCAGCGAGTCTTGTGCAATCCGATTCCACTCAGCGTTTCAATAGCTTCTGGAAACTTCAGCCCGTGCGCACCACTTCGGTTTTTGGTGCGAAACTCGCATCGCTGTTATTAACGGTGGTCTCAGTGATTCTTTTGGCCCAATTCGCTGCAGCCTGGGCGATGGGCATTTATCCCAGCGACGCGGCCCACATTATTCTGGCGTATGCGCGCTTCTTTGTCGTCTGTGTTGCCTGTGCGTCGGTGTGCGCAGCGATCACCAGCAATCTGCGCGGCTTCTTGCTGAGTGCAGTCGCAATACTTGTAGGAACAGCGCTATTTTGGATTGTATGGGGTGCGGTTCGCGGTGACAACGCAGCACCTGTTCCTCCAACGGGAACAATATTCGCGGCGTCAATTGCGACTTCAGTTCTTTTGCTGTTCTGGCTGTTTCGCATCCGGACGCCGAGAGGTGTGGCACGGATCGCGGCAATGGCATTGACGTTTACGGTGATTGTGGGGGCGACGTATTCCGACATGATATCGTACTCGGTGAACGAATTCGCGCAGTGGGGCGGTCCCGAAGTGAAGCGCGGCAAACCTGCGGATCTTTCGATCAGTGCACATCGCGATGGTCGTGCGCTCACCGTTGTACTTACATCACCAGCGCCTGCGGCCAATCATCGGTTGCTTCTCGTCGATGCGGTTGCACAGATAGTAACGCCATCAGGGCGTGCGATGCCGCTTAGCTTTACCGTAAACGTGCCGGGAAAAAATAACTCTCCCCACGTTACCAAAGAAACCTTCGTCGTTGACTCCGCAGTTGCGCCCTTGTTACGCGCTGGTACGCCTGCTGTGATAACCTCCGGAAGTCCGCAACCTAACTTTCCTTCGCGACGAGAAGTTGTTGCATTTGACAATTATGTTGACGCAGTCTCTTCGAACGGTGTGAAAACACGCACCGCAATTCTCAAACTGATTGCCGCAGTAGAGATGCCAGATTCCGTGTTGCAGTTGTTGTCGACACGCGGCGCACGAATTACGGTGTCGGCATTTATTGAAGATCAATCTCTTGAGACATTGTTCACACTGCCAGCCAGTCCTGCAACACATCATCTCAAGTGGGGAACCACCGTTTCAATTGCGAAATTCGCGAAACCGGCAATCAAGGGCATTGAACTGGAGGCGGTGACCGGTGAGTCCACGCGTAATCCGATTTTCGCCGGAGTTGCCGATCAAGTTCATGAATACGAAGTCACGTCTTATGACAGTACGTATATGTTTATTCCGACCGTCAGTGACGTGCAATATTCCCTGACGCGCAATTTTTCGGCCGACACCCTTCACTTGATGAAATGGCAATTGGGCATTGGCGCACCGGCGATGGTGCTTCCGTCCGCCCTGTTTACTGGTACCGTCGTGAAGCTGGTACCGTTCGGCAAAGTCAGTGATGACGAATTCTCGGACTGGTTGAAAAACGGGCAGCTGGTACTCAATATTTGGGAATACAGCTCTCATTCGCTCGCGCATGCCGAATCGGGCGTGGTTCAACAAAATAGAACGTGACGACTTCAATTCCTCACACAATTCGCATGCGCTCCGGGCGTAGTTCCGAAGATCCTCTTCAGCGTACGCATTGAGTGATTCTGATCGCTGCACTCTCAGCGATACGCGCATCGAAACTGCTTCTCCACGCAGCATTACATCTCGCGCAAGATTCGCCCGCGTTTGTGTGAGATACGCGTGCGCAGGATCGCCAGTGAACGTACCTGTCGGATGGAAGGCAGCGTCACGGACCCCCTACCCTCCGCTCCGCGTGTCCGCCGACAACTCAGCGAGTCCCGGCCCGCCTCCCCACTGTCGCGCAACCAATCGCCCAGTCGGTCTCCGCTAACGCCATTCCGCGCGTTCTCGTACTATGCGGAATGCGCTCCCGACTCCTCGCCGCCGCCGCCGCAATCGGCATTGCCATCGCACCGCTGTCCGCTTCTCCGATCGGGGCCCAAACCGCCCTCATAGTCCTCGGCACGGGCACCCCGAACGCCGACCCCGATCGCTCCGGACCTGCGGTCGCCATTGTCGTTAACGGTCACGCGTATCTCGTCGACGCCGGTGCCGGAATCGTTCGTCGCGCCGCACTCGCCGCGCGCACCACTCCCGCCCTTGCAGTCGCAAAGCTCGACATCGTTTTTCTCACACACCTGCACTCCGACCACACACTCGGCCTCCCCGACTTGATGTTGTCACCGTGGGTGTTGGAGCGCACGAAACCACTTCGCGTGTTTGGACCGAAAGGCACTACCGCAATGACCGATGCACTCACGAAAGCGTATTCGTTTGATATCGATATTCGATTGCGCGGTGGTGAGCCATCAAACAAAACCGGTTACAAAACCGAAGCGCGCGACGTGAAGCCAGGAATCGTGTACAAAGATTCGAACGTCACTGTCACCGCATTTCCTGTGCTGCACGGAACGATTCCGCAGGCATTCGGATATCGCTTTCAAACCGCCGATCGCGTGATTGTTGTTTCGGGTGACACCCGCCCGAGCGAAGAGATTGTGCGGCAATGCAGCGGCTGTGATGTACTGTTGCACGAGGTGTATTCGGCCGACGGATTCAAAAAACGCACTCCCGATTGGCAAGCGTATCACTCGAGCTTTCATACCTCCACTACCGAACTCGCCGACATTGCGTCGCGCGCCAAACCGAAATTGCTGGTGATGTATCACCAACTGTATTTCGGCGGCACAACCGACGCTGACCTGTTGGCAGAAATTGCGCGAACGTACAAAGGGCCTGTGAAATCAGCGCAGGATTTGGGCAAGTATTAGCAAGTCTTTCAACGAACCGTCAGACAGCAGTTAATCGAGGGCGGCACGCTCACGCCGCCACACCGGAGAGATCACCATGAAGGGTATCGAAGCCGCTGCCGCTCTTGCATTGACTATGGCGCTCGCAGGTGCGACGGTGCCGCAAACACCGCTCCAAGCACCGCTCCAAACACCGCTCCAAAGACCGCTCCAAACACCGCTCCAAGCACCGCTGTTCAACAAGCAGCGAGTGACCTACAAAAACGGCGCGCTCACATTGGTTGGTTTCTCCTATCATCCAAACGGAGCTGGCCCATTTCCGACTGTCGTTTGGAATCACGGCAGCGAAAAGAATCCGGGCACGAGCCCGCAATTCGATTCCGTGGCCGCGATTTTCGTTCCGGCCGGCTACGCGGTGTTCGCACCAATGCGTCGCGGGCATGGGAATTCGGAAGGCACGTATATTGTCGACTCGGTCGCGAAAATTCGCGAGACGGACAAAGATGGCGCGCTCAAACTCACGGTGCATTTACTCGAAACCGAGCAGCTCGAAGATCAATTCGCTGGTATCAACTACGTAAAAACTCTCTCGTTTGTCGACACCGCGCACATGGTCGTTACCGGTTGCTCATACGGCGGAATTCAAACATTGCTTGCCGCCGAACGTGGTGGTGGCTTCAAAGCGGCGATGCCCATTTCGCCGGCGGCGCAAAGCTGGGAAGGCAATGCATTGTTGCGTGCGCGCATGGAAACGGCCGTCAGGAAAATCAACATGCCGGTGCTGCTCATTCAACCACCGAAAGACGCCAGCCTTCGTCCCGCCAAAGAACTCGGCGACGCGGCGAAGAAATTCCACAAGACCAATTTCACTGCGAAAATTTACGCCGCCACCATGCCCGACAGCCAGCAAACGCACTGCTTCGGTGGCGCGAAAGGCTTTCGCAATTTTGCCACCGAAGCCATAACGTTTTTTAATGGCGCACTCGGAAGAAAGTCTGCGCAATAATATTTGCGCTCACCATGTATTTTCGGGAATTCATCCTTCGATTTTGTAAATCTCGCGACGCCCGTCAGTAACGAGGTCGTGATAGTCCTTCATGATTTCTCCCATCGCCTTTTGATCTTCGGGAGTCATGTCGTCCATGCTCATGAAGGTGTCGAGATTTGCGACTTCCATTTCTGAAACGATCGTCCAATAGCGCTCGGCCGCCATATCGGTCATAAAGCGCATCTTGGGACCTTTACCCTTCTCCATCAACTTTTGCATTGCTTTGAACTTTTCAACCATCAGCTTCACTTTGCCGGGTTTGCAATGCATGATTTCGCGGACGAGATACATGTGACGTAGTCCAGTAAATGATGGCTGGTGCTCGAATAATGCAGAGTTTGAGATCATGGCACGTTATTCCCGTGACGTCAAGCAAATCGCGTCACACCAGGGGCGATTCGCGAATCTCGTTACGCAATCCACGTCACCTGAACCGCGTCGGGCAGACCGTCACGGCAAACCGCGTCGACAAATCGCGAACCGGGGGCTCCGCACA
>JBDUAX010000481.1:0-3617 GCA_040004455.1 Gemmatimonadaceae bacterium | reverse complement strand
GTTGTTCTCACCACCGGTTATTACGTGATCACCCCGACGTGGTTCCACCACCATAGCTTAAAGCGTAGGTTTCCATACCAATGAACCATCGCCCCGCCGTGCGCCCCGTTCAGATGCAGTTAGCCGCTCAACGTTTATCGCCATGAGCATGCAACATCGTCACTTTTCATTTCTGATTGCGTTTGCAGCACTGATCACGCTGGATGCGTGTGGGGCGACAGTGCATCCGCCCAGTGAAAGCATTCAGCAAGACCCGATGGTAACCGCAGCGCTGGCGAAAGCCGCCGCCGGTGATACGCTGGCGGCACTCGCAATTCTCGATTCTGCAAACAAGCGCTCTCCGCGTAATGGTGATGTGTTGTATTGGCGCGGAAAAATTCTCACCAGCACAACGGTCATCGGTTTCGCCGATATACCGCGCAACTTGCTCGCGTGGCATCTGTTATCGCGCGGTGCGGAGGTCGACCCCGACAATCCGCGCTACTTCATCGAGATGGGACGTATTCGTTTGCGCACACCACTCATGCGCATCGAAGCAGAAAGGCTCTTTCGAAAAGCCCTGGCCGTTGCGGAACGCAGCAACGATCCGAAACAACTGGCGGAAGTTTGCTTTGAACTCGGGCAGGTCAAGGAACGCCGATACGAAACAGGTCGCGACCGATATCACCTTGAAACACCGGGAATCTTCTTCGATCCGGATCAAGCCACTGAAGGTCCGACTGCGCCAACGTACGTAAAGGAATTCCTGTCGCAGCGGTCGCATCCAATTGATAAAGCGGGCTTCACCGATCGGAGCGAAGCAGAAGAATATTATCGTCGCGGCCTGGAAGCATCTCCGACGTCCGAAGACAACGCAATGGGCTTGATGCGCGTGTTGTACTACCAGCAGCGCTATCAGGAAATGCGCGATGTCGCCACGCCGATGCTTAGCCTCGCGATAACGGCCGCGCGTATTCCAATGACGGCGGCTCTCGCAGAATATCGATTGGGGCGACTCACGAACGCGCGCTTGTTATTCGAAGACGCCATTCGCCGCATGCCGCAGGCGCAGCGCGACGACGAACTCGGATTGCAACGCATCGTGCGAGTATCGGACGCAGCGCGCTACAACTCCCTCAACGACGCCGATCGCGCGCGCACTGACAGTGCACATTGGGAAGGCGCTGACCCTCTGGCTTCCACTCCGGAAAACGAAGGTCGTCTCGAATTCCTTGCGCGACTCGCGTATGTCGACATGCGCTTCACCGACGGTGACATGCGACAAATCGGATGGCACACCGATCGCGGAATGGTCGTGATCCGCTATGGAGAGCCGCCAGTGGTGGCGGCCTTCGGAGCCAGTAGCGACGTGGACCCGCCAGACAACGCCGCCAAGACAATCACGGTTTGGTATTATCCGCACAGCAAATTGCAATTCGTTTTCATGGGTCCACCCGCGATGAACTATGCAACGTTCGCGGGAAATTTTCGCGGTTACGCCGAGCAGATGCGCGAGGACGCGCCATTTCTTCTCGATAACATTCCTGCAGTGTTATCGATTGATACAATTCCCGTGCAAGTGGCACGATTGCGCGGGCGGAATGCGAGTTCATTGCGTGTGCTCGTGGCCGCCACCGTAAATGCACGCGACATGTACGCGAAATCTGAAATCGACCAAGGCGCACTTGAACTCTCGTTGCGGTTGGGCAAGTCAGGTTATCTCAAGCTCGTCGCAGCCGATACGCAGAAACTCAAACTCCCGGCCCCAGCAGAACTCAACAAGGTCTGGATAAAAGACGTGCCAATGAGTGACTATCGCGTGCGAGTCGAAGCGCGCGATGCGTCCGTTGCAAGTGCGGCGGGTCGCTCCCAAATGGAGATGAGCGCGCCGCCGCTTACAAGCGCAAGTCTTTCCTTAAGTGACGTTATTCTCGCCAATCGCGAATCACCGTCATCAGAAAGCATGCACGGCTTTGAGGAATCCGGCCTGCGCGCACGCGGCGGAGTGACTCTCAGGAAACGCGAAACGTTTTCTATTTATTGGGAATCGTACGGGCTCAAAGCCAACGCCGACGGTCGTGTTAGCGGAAGCGTAAAGGTCTCCATCACGCTTCTGGCAATTGATCGCTCGAAGTCCACGCAGCCGCGACTCCTCCTGGGTGCACTTGCGGACCTCGTCGGCGTTACGCGACTTGGCGACCAGACTCTCGGGGCTCAATACAAATTCTCGGAAGCAGTTGCCAATCGTGATCGAATTCCACTTATCCAGCAATTCAATCTCAGCGACGCCCCGAGTGGTCGGTATCGACTCGAGATTTTCGTCACCGACGATGTCACCAAAGCGGTCGCGCACACGGAACGAACGTTGTATGTGCACGATTAGGACGGATTGATTCCCCACAACTCTCGCCATGAAATGAATAAGCCGCTTGATCGGACAGCGAAGATCGCAAAGCTGTCACCGGGTCGCCTTGCTGTAGTGGCGACAGTTCTCGTTGTTGCCGTGTCGCCGATGGTTGAGGCGCTCTCCGCACAACCAACCGGTTCGGCGTCAGTCCAGACAGCTCCTCCGCAGCGCAAAAACCCCACTGGGGCCAGTAATACCAGCAAGCTCAAATACTTGCTGATTGGTGCCGGTTCCGGAGCTCTCCTCGCAACCGCCTATTACGGCATAAGCAACGGCGGAAAAACTGCCTCAAGCTGTGGTCCGCTCAATTGTGCGCTCCCCTATTTGAGCATTACCGGTGGGTTGATCGGCCTGTTCAGCGCCAAAGATATCGCAGCAACCAGACGTGCTGAGGCGCCCCGTGTTGGCGCGACTCTCACCTTCAACACCGTTGAAGTTCAGCTCATCTCAACGCCGCTCAGCCTCGCAGTACGCGATTCGCTAATCGCAGTCGTTACCGACAGCGGAGCGCAAATTGTTTCCGCCACTGCCAAGCCGCTCGCACTTCGCCGCCGCGGCATTGGGCTGAGCGACCTTCGGCAAGTGGCCCTTCGCCCTTCTGGAGCGCAATTGCTGATCGGTACCGGTGTTGCGCTGTGGGAAGGTTCTACGGGCGCTGGACAGCTTTCTCGCGCATACGATGGCCCCATTGATGCGCTTGCAACCGACGACGTCGGAGTGCTCGGCGCTTCCGGGAGCACGGTGTTTTATCGTCGCGGTTCAGGTACCGCGGCAGCGACCGATTCAATGCGTGCAGACGCCTCAGTATCAGCGGCAGCGTTTGACAAAACCTCAAATCACTTTTGGGTTGCCAGCGACAGTAGCCTGATGGAAATAGACGCCACCGCTGGTGCCCTTAAAGTGTTGCGTAAGGTGCCGCTGCCAGCGAAAGCGCTCAGCATCGCAGTCTCCAGTGATTGGATTGCTGTTGCGATGGGAAGCGACGGTGTTGCAGCTTGGCGTCGCGATGGCATGTCGAGCACAATTGTCACACCAGTTCGCATTCGTGAAGAACCTCGCTTCGCATTTGATGCCGCCTTTGTTGGTTCAGATCTGTATGTTGCTGGCGGAGTTGACGGATTGTTCCGTTTGTCGTTAGCACCCGTACCGCATGTTGTTGGATCGTCACGGCAAATTCGATACGCCACCAGCCTACGTGCAGAAAATGGCGTACTATGGGTTGGTGATCGTG
>JBDUAX010000480.1:0-3621 GCA_040004455.1 Gemmatimonadaceae bacterium | reverse complement strand
TTGGGCAAGCAGAGGGAACGTTTACGCACAATTACCTGATGAACCGTCCGCTCAAGTTCGATGCGAGCGTGACAGTCGGAAATTTGTTGGCGCAGCAATTGACGAAAAGTTCAACGTTTGTCGATATCACGAATATTGTGAAGAACAACGACCTTGGTCGGTACTACTCACCGACGTATCAAGCGACCCTCGATTTGACGCAACGTTGGGCTGGAAGTCCGCGCAACACTGCGGGTGTGGGTTTGTTCGTGCATCGTCGTAGTTCGCCTGGAGTCTTGATCGATCGCGGCTATGGGGCGAACGCGACGTTTACCCGAATGGTTGCATCGCGTGTGCCGCTCAGTCTGCGCTATCAGTTTGAAGTTGCCAATGTCGACGCCGGCGATGTGTATTTTTGCGTGAACTACGGCGTGTGCGACAACGCGACGATCAGTGCATTGCGCGGCGGGCAAAAATTGTCGCCGCTAACGCTCGCCATTGCCATTGACCGAACGGATTTGCAGTTCTCGCCAACTCGTGGCGTGTTAGCGCGGGCCGAGTTTGAGCATGCGTCGACGTACACTGGCTCTGACTTCCGCTACAATCGCGCGTACGCTGAGGCCGCGGCGTACAACAAAGTAGGAATTTTGAATGCCGTGGCCGCAGTGCGCGTGAGAGCCGGTTGGGTTGGTCCGCTGGCGAGCACGGCCGACGCTGTCGGCGTGCGTGGAACTGATGCAAAGGGATTGGCGACCAACGACGTGCTGATCTTGCATCCGCGCAAACGATTCTACGCTGGCGGATCGCAAAGCGTGCGCGGGTTTGGGGAAAATCAACTTGGTCCGCGTGTGCTCACGGTTTCGGCGCAAACGCTTGAGCGTGGTGCAATTGTTGGGAAGGATACGATTCCTTGTACGTTGCCCGTGCCGTCGGCGAAGTGTCTGGCCGGACTCAAGGACAACGATTTTCAAACGCGACCGTTGGGTGGCACGACGTTGCTTGAAGGGGGAGTTGAGCTGCGTGTGCCCGTAACACGTTCCGTTACCGCGGCATTTTTCGTCGACGCCGCCGTACTTGGAAACGGAACTGTTACGACCATTACGAAGGGAAAGGGCGCAATCACGCCCGGGTTTGGCGCGCGCTATCAATCACCGGTCGGACCAATTCGCATTGACCTGGGCATTCGTCCATCGCTGACAACTGCTTTGCCGGTCATCACCGAGGTGCGCGACAGCACTGGCGCGTACAAACTCGTTGACCTTACGAGTGGCGTCGGTTGCAAGACCGCAATGTCAGCTGGATGCCGCGTGTTTCCGGGCCCGCTGTCGAAGCAGAGTTTTCTGAACCGGCTCACGAATCGCCTCACGCTGCATTTGTCCATTGGAGAAGCGTTCTAGTGGTGCGCGTGCTGAAGATTCTCGGCGGGCTGATTGTTGGTATCGTCGTTCTGGTGGTGCTGGCGGTGTTCGTGGCAACCAACACTGGTTGGGGGCGCGAACAACTGCGTACACGCGTTGTTTCGGCCTTGAACGGTGTCGCGCACGGAACGGTTCGTATCAAGCGCATAGATGGTGACTTACTCAAAGGCCTGACGTTGGTCGGTGTTTCCATTACCGATAGCGCGGGCGCACCATTTGTCACGGCGAAAGAAGTACACACCAATTACGAACCCTTCGCATTCATATCGCGCAAGATCGATTTGGACGGCGTGCGTTTTGTCGAGCCGGTCGTTGTGCTCGACAGACAACCAGGGGGCAAGTGGAATTACGATCGCATTTTTCCTGTGGACACCACTGGCCCCAAGAAAGCCAAGAAACCCGATTTGGCATTTGGTGATTGGCTGGTGTTTCACAACGTGACGTTGATCGACGGCCGTTTGACTGTTCGCATTCCCTGGTCGCCGTCTGACAGCCTCAAGGGCATAGTTCGTGACAGTGTGGTCAAGGCGGCGCAAAATGGCGCGATTCGCGCGCGGGTTGTTGCCGTTGCCAATGGCTTTCAGCAAGTGCAGAAATTTCAGAACATCAACGGACATCTGCCGCTAGCGCGAATAATTCATCCCGACTTCAAAACGCGACTGTTTACTGTAGACTCGCTGCGCGCCGTTGCATTGCCGTTTCTTCCGCCGGCGGCCGAAGTTCGACAACTCGCAGGCAAATTTGAGATCAATTCTGACTCGGTTTGGTTCACGGTTCCGTCGCTCGAGCTTCCGGGTTCACGAGCGGAAATAGTTGGTCGCTACACCATCAACAATGGCGACTTTGCGATTCACACGCTGGCAAAACCAGTGGCGCTTGCCGACATACGGTTTCTGAATCCCGCATTCCCGAGCGACGGTAGTGCAAACGTTGATTTGTCGCTTATCTGGACCGCAAAACAGCAGCAATACGTTTTTCACAATCTTGATCTCAAAACTGGCACCGCAACGGTCACCGGAGAGCTCGGCGTTACAGTGGCCGACACAATTTTCTGGAATCAGACCGATGTGAAATTTGCCGGCCTCGACACGAAATTGATCACGCAACTATTTCCGACCCTCAAGTTTCCGCGAAACGGACTGCTCAGTGGGCGCGCGAAAGTCGACGGACCAATGACGGCCATGGCGCTCGACGCCGACGTCACCTTCAGCGACAAGATCAGTGGCGTGAGCCGCGTTGTTGCAGACGGCGAACTTGGCCTGGAAAAGAACGGCGTGGCCACGAAGAGTTTGCACGTGAAGCTCGCGCCGGCGCAGGTAGACCTCATACGCATCAGTGTGAAAGATTTTGCCGTGCACGGTGTCATCAACGGCAACGCGACGCTAAATGGCGCGACAGACACTGGTCTGAACTTTACCGAACTCGATCTCACGCACCTCGAAAATGGTGAACGTTCGCGATTCGTTGGTAGCGGACAATTCAAGCAGGGGGAGTTTCCGTTTTTCGCACTGGACGCAATCGCACAGCCCCTGTCACTCGTCACCGCAGGAAAATTCGCACCCGCACTTGGCTTGCGCAGCAGCGTGACTGGTCCGATCAAAGTGAGTGGCACTACGCGCGACCTCGCAGTGAACGCCACGCTTCAAAGTCCTGACAGCGGCATTATATCGGCCAATGGCCACTTCGATGTCGCGAGTAAAGAGATTGGCTACGATCTCAACGCCTACACGAAGTTGTTTAACGCGAGTACACTGGTGGAGAAGGCGCCAAGCACTTCCCTGAGCGCAAAAGCCACAGCGAAAGGGCGCGGATTTGAACCCGCGACCATGCAAGCCGACATCGACGCGTCGCTCAGTACGTCAACTATTGACACGCTCGCCGTCGACTCATCGCGCGTTCGTGTGCGCATCGCGAATGGCGTTGCCAGCATCGACACGTTTGTCGTGAACGTTCCAGGGGCCGCCGCCGAAGTGAAAGGCACCATTGGAATGTCGAAAGACGCGAGCGGTACGCTCACGTATCGCGCACAAGTCGATTCAATGGCGAAACTGGCTCGCTACATCCCACAAGACACATCAACTGTTTTGCCGCGCCCGGGTCCGACCGCAGAAAAACTTCAACTCGCTCGCGCTGATTCGGAAAAAGTTGCGAAACGCATGATGGTAGCGCGCGCCGCCGGTGTTGCACCACCTGCCACGCCAATCGTCATCGATACTCCGCCCGC
>JBDUAX010000479.1:0-3622 GCA_040004455.1 Gemmatimonadaceae bacterium | reverse complement strand
TGCCAGGGATGCGGTAACACTGTTCGCGCCGGCTGCACTACCGAGCGTCAAGCTGTTACGGGCGATTCCATTCGCATCGGTGAGTGAAGTGGTGGCACCAAGCGATCCGCCGCCGGTTACGACGGTCCAGATTACCGGTGCGTTGGGCACCACGTTTCCGGCCAGATCTGTCACTTTGACGCTGAGCTGATTCGGAAGCGGCGCGCTGATCGTTCCCGATTGCCCGTTCCCGGTGTTTGCATCGATCTTCGCAGCAATACCATTGGTGTTCGCCGCTCCGTTCACCGTGAACGTGAGAGTCTTTCCACCAGAGGTTGCAGTGACCGTATTCGCGCCGGCCGTCGCCGCGGTCGTAAGCACTACGCTGGCCGTTCCATCAGCGCCGGTAGTCGCAGTCGGTGATGCCAACGTTCCGCGATCTGTGGTGAATGCGATGGTCGCGCCGGAAATCGGATTGCCGAATTGATCAACCGCCTTCACAACCAGTGGCGCAGACGCCGTGCTCAAATTCACCGTCTGGTTGTTACCACTGGAGGCTGTCAGCAGCCCAACCGTTGGGCTGGCGGTTCCCGTCACGGTGATGGTCACCGACGTGCCGTTCGCAAGCGCGGCCTTAATGGTGTTAGCACCGGCCGTATTTCCGAGCGTATATGTAGTTGTCGCGTTACCCGTCGCATCGGTCGCACTGGTGGCGGCACCGAGCGTTCCACCGCCGGTCAGCACAGTCCAGGTAACGGGCGCGTTGCTAAGTACGGTGCCGTTCTGATCGGTCACTTTCACACTGATCATATTCGCGAGCTGCGAACCGACTGTTCCCGTCTGTCCATTGGAGCCCGCGTTCGCAACGATGCTGGTAGCAACTGCAGGCGCGGCGCCATTTACCGTGAACGTGATGCTCTTTCCTGCAGACGTCGCAGTGACAGTATGTGCACCGGCAGTTGCAGCCGTAGTCAGCACGACACTTGCAGTACCAGCAGCACCGGTCGTGCCAGGTGGCGAAGCCAACGTTCCCTTATCCGTGGTCCAAGCAATGGTCGCACCGGAAATCGGATTGTTGAATTGATCAACCGCTTTCACAACGAGTGGAGCGGAGGCGGTACTCAAATTGACTGTCTGATTGTTGCCGCTTGAAACCGCCAATGAACCGACAGCGCCGGCCGTACCGGTTGCCGTGAAGGTGATTGACGTACCGTTTGCCAGTGCCGCACGAACTGTGTTGACGCCGGCAGTGTTGCCGAGTTGAAATGTTGTAGTGGCATTACCAGTTGCGTCGGTCGAACTCGATGCAGCGCCGAGCGATCCACCACCGGTCAGAACTGTCCAGGTCACGGGTGCGTTGTTAATCACGTTGCCATTTTGGTCAGTCACTTTCACACTGAGCGGATTTGCGACCTGTGCGCCAGCGACACCCGTTTGTGCATTGGCGCCCGCGTTCGCAACGATGGTCGTTGCAACTGCCGGAGCACTGCCCGTCACGGTAAACGTGATCGTCTTTCCGGCAGACGCCGCGGTGACAGTATGTGCGCCGGCCGTCGCAGCCGTCGTTAATACCACACTCGCCGTCCCATCGGCGCCCGTCGTGGATGTTGGCGACGCCAACGTTCCGCGATCCGTGGTCCACGTAATCGTGGCACCCGCAATCGGATTGCTGGATTGATCAACGGCCTTGACGACGAGTGGTGCGGAGGCCGTACTCAAATTGACGGTCTGGTTGTTACCGCTGACAACAGTCAATGCGGTAAGCGTGCTGGTTACGGTCGCTGTTGCAGTGATCGTTACTGACTTGCCGTTGCTGGTTGCCGCAGTCAGCGTATTCGCACCGGCAGCGGGTCCAAGCGTCCAAGTTGTGGTGGCATTGCCGCTCGCGTCTGTGTTACTGGTAGCGCTGGAAACCGATCCGCCTCCGGATGCCACCGTCCACGTTATTGGAGTCGCGCTCATCGCATTTCCATTCTGATCAGTGACTTTTACACTGATGGCAATGGGAAGCGCTTGTCCGGCCGGGCCCGTTTGTCCGCCTGCACCGGTGTTGGCGACGATAGTCGTCGCAACTGGAGTTGGTGAATTTGTGTCCTTCGAGTCGCTGCAGGCACTCACCGCAATTACTGTCGCCGCAGCAAGCGTTAAACGCGAATACCGTCTGATTTGAGAGAAAGAAAGTTGCATAAAAGAACTACCCCGTCGTTGAGGTGCCGCAAGTGTGCAACCGGTTGCCTGGTTACAACCGATCACACTGGAACGTCCGGGGGTACACCTCCTCAAATCAGCGAGTTCGCCGGGTTTTGTGAGGAAGATCGCAAAATTGTAAATTTAATTTGTGCCAATGGTCACGATTGTAAAATCAATGATATTTGCTGCACTAATCGTCGAGTAACGCGATCACACGATCCATCTCTTCAATAGTATTGTAGCAGTGCGGCGCGAGACGGATTGCGCTCTCTCGAGTTGCGAAAGTTACGCCGCCTTTCTTAAGACGTGCTGCAGCGGCATCCAGATCGTTCGGCTTGAAGGAAAACACGCCGGCGCGACGGGCCGCATCGATTGGAGTGACCACGTGAACGTCACTGCGCGAGTTGGTCCAGTCAATGACGCGATCAATGAGTGATGTAATGTGCATTTGAATTGCTGCTGGTCCCAGGTCGAGCAACATTCGCGTTGAAGCGTTCGACACCGCGAAGTCGTGGTATGAGACCGTAATCACTTCGAAGCGGCGCGCATCTTTATAGAAATCGAATTCGTAATCGGTTAGGCGATTGTAGTCGGACGATGCCGTCATGCACGCCCAGCCGACGTCGTGTGGCTCGATGGTTTCGATGAGGTCTTTGCGTACGTAAACAAAGCCTGTACCCCACGGGCTTAGCTGCCACTTTTGCGCGCCACTCGCAAACATGTCGATTGGCAAGTCGTGAATGCTCATGGGCAGAATGCCGCACCCCTGAATGCCGTCAACAATAAAGAATGCCCCTGCGGCACGACACGCTTTGCCGATGCGTTCCAGATCAGCAACGAACCCATTGGCGAACTGCACCCACGACACAACAACCGCGACCACATCCCCGCGACCAATTTTCTGCACGAGCGTGTCTTCGTCGGGCAGCCCGTCTCTTTTAGGTACGATTTCCAACGTGATGCCGTGCGACCCCAACGCCATGAACGGATACACGCAGCTGGGAAACTCTCCGTCAAAAGTGAGAATCGTTCCTGGGCGCAACGGCAGCGAACGCGCGGCGAGATTCAATCCGTACGTGGTGTTGGGCATCAACGCGATTTCGCCTTCGTCGGCGCCAATCAATTGCCCGTACTGACGGCGCGACTTCGCCACCTCTTCCTGCATCAACGTGAGCGGAATGTGCTGCGGTTCGGCACGCAACCGCGTCCATTTATCAGCAACGGTGACCGCACTCGCCGGCATTGGCCCGGTTGATGCCGCATTCAGATAGATAGTCTTGCCAGCATTCATCCATGCGAATTCTCGCTCGCGCAGAGCGGCCACATCGAGCGCGGTGTTGTTCAACGTGCTTGCCGTTGTTGTCATGTTTGATATCTGATTTGTTATCCGCGTGGTGCAACGGGTGTGCCTTCAGAAGCGGCAGCGGCCGCACGTCCAGAAGCGGCAGCGGCC
>JBDUAX010000478.1:0-3623 GCA_040004455.1 Gemmatimonadaceae bacterium | reverse complement strand
GCAATCGGCAAAGTTTCCCAATGGTGAGGCGGCAAACCCCGTTTACCAATCAAAAGAAGCCGACTGTCGAGCTGCGTTTGACAAGTTTGTTTTGGGAAAAACGGTAGCAGGGGTTGAGACATACTGGCAGCAACAGATATTCTCCGGCCGTGAGGTGCCGCCCCCTTCGAGGGTTGGCGACGAACGGGTGATTGCCTTCGTGAAATCGACTCCTGGGGGAATTGGTTACGTCAGCGTTGGCGCACCTGTAGTGGGCGTCAAGGTAGTTCCCATTCGTTGATGATTGACGCATAAAAAATCATCAATATTTCTGGAGAACACCTTGCGTTCGAACTCTCAAGTATGGACATCGCAGCTGGGCTGGAGCAAGCCCGACGCGCTTGCAGACATCACTCCAACCCTCATCGTCGCGTTCGGCGCTGGCGAAGCACTTTCGAACACTTCGGCGCTGCAGCAATTGCGAGACGCAAACGCGGACGCGTTCATTGTTTCTATTTCTTCAGCTGGCGAAATTGCCGGTGATCAGGTGCTCGACAACTCAATCGTTGCCTTGCAGATGCAATTCGAACGCACCGGCGTGTGTGCGGCGCTGGTTGCTTTCGAAGACGGCGAAACGTGTGATGAAACAGCGCGGCGACTCGCCCAGCAAATTGACAAAACTGATTTGACGCACGTTCTCGTTTTTTCCGATGGACTCAACGCCAATGGTTCGGCACTCGTTCACGGACTTGTGCAGCACCTGCCCGCGAGCGTTTCCGTAACCGGAGGCCTGGCAGCGGATGGCGATCGTTTTGAACGTACCTGTGTTGGATTAGGCGCGACGGTTGCGCCGCGGCAGGTCGTTGCGATTGCGCTCTATGGAAAAGCATTGCGAGTTGGTGTCGGATCGGTTGGCGGTTGGCAGGCGTTTGGGCCAGCGCGGCTGATTACCAAATCACAGAACAACGTGTTGTTCGAGCTGGACAAAAAGCCCGCACTGGCGCTTTACAAGCGATACCTGGGTGAAGCCGCCAACGAGTTGCCGGCCAGCGCGTTGTTGTTTCCGCTGGCACTCATCCGCCCCGATGGCAATGAGCCACTCGTACGCACCATACTTGCGGTGAACGAAAGCGAAAACAGCATGACCTTTGCTGGCGACGTTCCCGAAGGTGGGCGTGTGCAACTCATGCGCGCGAGTTTCGACGGTCTCGTTGACGGCGCCGAACAAGCTGCGATAGCGGCTCGCGATCAACTTGGGATGGACGCCGCGGCTGTCATGCTCGTGAGCTGCGTCGGCCGGCGACTGGTACTCAAGCAGCGCGTCGAAGACGAAATAGCCGGCGTGCGTCGCATTCTAGGTAGTGCACCGATCATCGCTGGCTTCTATTCGTACGGCGAAATCGCCCCGCCCAAACGCGATGGTTCGTGTGAACTGCACAACCAAACCATGACCATCACCGCGTTTGCAGAATGCTGAACGAACATCCGCTTCTGTCGCGACAGTTGCGCAAGTCATTCGGCGAAGCGTTGGAGCCGAGGCATTCAATCGAGCCATTCCTGACGTTGGTCGACGCTGCGTATTGCCAGCAGGACACTGACCGGCGTTTACTCGAGCACACGCTCGACGTCGTTTCGAAAGAGCTCACGGAGCGCAACTTTGAATTGGTCGAACAACTTCGTGCGCGACAGCAAATGGAAATCGAATTGACTCACGCGCTCAAACTCGAAGCGGTGGGGCAGTTAGCCGGCAATATCGCACACGAAATAAACACACCTATTCAGTACATCGGCGACAGCGTGGGGTATGTGCATGAGGCCTTTGCCGAAGTCACGGCCATGTTGGCGTGGTACCGCGCCCGAATGCAGTCCGCAATTTCGGGTGAGCGCTTGCCAACGCTTTCTGAGATTGCCGACATCGAGGAGAGTACTGACGTAGGCTATGCGATTGAGCAAATACCGCTGGCGGTCGAACGGACTCTCGATGGTGTCAATCGAGTAGCAACGCTGGTTCGCGCAATGAAGGCGTTTGCGCACCCTGATGCGAGTGAAAAGGTGATGTCGGATCTCAACACCGCGTTACGCAGTACACTGCAGGTTGCTCTTGGCGAAATCCGTCACGTTGCGGAAGTGCAAATGGAGCTTCAGGAGCTCCCAATGGTGCCATGTCACCTGGGTGAAATAAATCAGGTCTTTCTGAACTTGCTGATCAATTCTGCGCACGCGATTTCGGATGCGGGCCGAGGACGTGGTTGCGTGACAGTGCGATCGCGGGTGTTTGGTGACTCAGTTGAATTCTCGGTAAGCGATACAGGCAATGGCATTCCCGAAGGTGTTCGCGATCGAATATTCGAACCCTTTTTTACCACGAAGGAAGTGGGGCGTGGCACAGGGCAGGGTTTGGCGATTGCGCGAACGATCGTAGTTGAAAAGCACGCCGGCAAACTATTTTTCGAAACGACACCAGAAGTCGGCACCACTTTCTTCGTCAGAATTCCGCTGGCGGCGCCGGCATGACGGGGGCGGCCGCAGTTGACGTGCAACCAGTAACAGTGTCATCGGGATCAACATTTCGTAACGCGACGCGACCGCGAGTGTTGTGTGTGGACGATGACGAACGATTACTGGAGGGACTCGCGCTCAGACTACGTCGATTCTTTGACGTGGTCACCGCGACGAGTGGAGCACAGGCACTTGCGGCGCTCCGTTTGTCCACGCCATTTGCGGTGGTGATAAGCGACATGCAAATGCCCAATGCCAGCGGTGCAACATTTCTGTCGGCCATGCGACGCGTTGCACCCGAAACGACGCGAATTTTGCTGACCGGACAGGCGGACGTCAGGAGTGCCATTGCGGCAGTCAACGAAGGCGAAGTGTTTCGGTTCCTTCTCAAGCCAATCGAGATCAACGCACTCATTGGAATCATTCGTGAAGGTATTGCGCGCCATAGCGAACTTGTCGCGAGTCGGACAGCGAGCGACGGGTTGCATGAGGGATTGGTGGATATCCTCCTCGGTCCACTGCAAACACTTGCGCCGCAAATTGCTCGCGAGGCAGCGCGCATCCGGCAAATTGTGAGCGACGTCGGCTTGGTGATTTGCAAGCGTCAAAGCTGGGTGGCCGAACTCGCCTGCGTTCTCATGCATTTTGCGCTGATTGAAGTTCCGCCGGAAGCATCGGTGCGATGGCGTTCGCGTTCGAACATTTCGCCGGCGGATCGCCAAAGCATCGAATTTGCATTGCAAACTCAGCTGGGTCGTTTAAAAGACGTTCCGCAAACTGAGGAGGTGCGTGAAGCGCTGGTATTGCAGATGCCAATGGCCTATCGCGATTGGGATTGGCGGGCTCCCGGAAGTGCGTCGATGCCTGCCCGTGTGCTCTATCTGGTGATGACATTTGAGGCGCATCGCATGTGCGGGGAAAGTGTCGCGGAGGCGTTGCTGTTTTTGCGCAATGAAGCACCAGAACACGATTTGGCGTTGATAGACGCGCTCTCATCGGCTCGGCTTGACGAACGTCACGCTGGTGTGGCGCTCGAAAATGTGCAAATCGGAGAACGCATTGTAAACGAAACGCGGCTCTCGAACGGAATCATGTTCCTGCCCGCTTGTCACGACGTCACTATGGCTACTCTCGACAAGCTGAAT
>JBDUAX010000086.1:0-12238 GCA_040004455.1 Gemmatimonadaceae bacterium | reverse complement strand
TCGGCCCCCGCTTCAGTTTCACTGTCAGGGGAACTGAAAAAACGCTCATGGGTTGAGCGCGCGAAACGCTATTTCACCGGCGCGGATTTGGATGAGGCGGAGGTCGCGGGTCTCAAAACCAACACGCGCATAGCGGACGATCTTCCGCCGCAGGTAGCCGCGGTTGCAACGGCTCAACTCATCACGAATGGATTGTCTGCGTTGTCGGGAATAGCCGTTGCTGCCGGTGCTGTAATCTTCGCCGTCGGGAGTCCTCTCTACTTCGGTCGCGTCGGAGTGGGCTACAGTTTGGTAGCTCTGTTCGGTGGGAGTGTATTGGCTGTTGTCACCGCCATTCCATTTTTCACCGCACGCGGTGCTGCGCGAATACTTCGTCGCGATCCCCGTGGGATCAAGCCGGTTCTTCGTTGGGCGTGGCTGGTTGCGATCGGTTCGGCATTGGCGATCGCCGGCTTTCTGCTTCCGGCAATTTCATCAGACGTCTTGGGTACTAAGCTCCACACTCTTTCTTTCACGCGCGGCCTCATCAGCGTTCTTTCTTCACTGGTATTTGAAGTATGGACCATCGTCACGCTTCGCAAATACAGGAAGGAGGTCGCCGCCGAAATCGCATCGGCTGAGGCCGAAAACGTCTCCGAATCAGAGCGACCCGCAAATGCCTCGGTAACTCGCGGTGAAGTTGGTGGAGATCGGCCGATTCTCTGAGCTCGCCGTCGTATCCTGAGAACGAACCGCTGGTTCTCCCAATGAATTCCTGAAAATCAGGCCGCTGGCGCACCAATTGTGACGACAATCCGACCGTTTTCCGCGTCCCATCCGGCCGCCCCCGTTCTACATTTGTACTCTCGGCGCCACCCCGGCGCCCAAATCTCAGATAGGCGGCCGGACGTTTCACTATGAGCGGAAAAGGCGAAAAGAAAGCGCGTCGCGCGCTCGAAGCTTACGCGAGACTTCAAAGAGCAGCGTCGTTGTCGTCAGCACGGGTCGATCAGGCCGTTAACTCATTCGGCATGTCCGCCTCACAGCTGGGCGTACTCGATGTGTTGGCCGAGCGTGGGAGTTTGCACCAGCAGGAATTGGTGCGTGCGCTGGGGCGAAGCAAAGCGCAAATGACATCGATTATTGATGCGCTCGAGAAGCGTGGAGCGGTGCGTCGTGAACGTCACGCAACCGACAGGCGTTTTATGACTGTGCATCTCACGGCTGATGGTCGCGCGTTGCTGGCCAAGGCCGCACCCGTTCGCGCCGCAGCAATCATTGCGTTGATGCGCGAGTTGTCGGGAGAACAACGCGCGAGACTGACAAGACTGTGTCGACGTCTCGTACGTGTGTTGTCGCCCGAAGAAGATGAACACACTCCCAACGAAGACGACGATGATGCGTCAGGAGATGTTGATGACGCCGATGCAAACGTGCCCACTGACGCACCAGTAGTTGCCAACTGAAATCCAACTTTTCCATACCGCTCATGCCTGGACGTCCATTCCTGTTTGTGCCTGGTCCAACCAATGTGCCCGACCGTTTGTTGAGCGCAATGCATCGCCCGATGCTCGATCACCGTTCAAGCGATTTTCCGAAACTCACGAATTCAATTCTGAGCCGCTTGCCGAAAGTGATTGGTCAAACACAAGGTGAATGTTTTGTGTTTCCGAGTTCGGGAACGGGCATGTGGGAAGCGTCCCTTACAAACACGCTCAACCCGGGCGACAAGTTGCTGGCCGTTCGATTTGGACAATTCTCGCATTTGTACATTCAGCACGCGCGCGGTTTGGGTTTCACGGTCGATGTGATTGAATCTCCGTGGGGCGACAGCATTCCGATCGACAAGGTGGAAACTGCGCTTAAGGAAGACAAATCGCACGCGTACAAAGGCGTGCTCACGGTTCACAACGAAACGGCAACGGGTGTAACTGCAGATATTGGTGCTGTACGCGGCGTCCTTACTCGCACGAATCATCCAGCGTTGCTGTTTGTCGATGGCATCAGCTCCATTGGCAGCATTGAATTCAAGTTCGACGAGTGGGGTGTCGATCTCGCAATGGCGGGGTCGCAAAAGGGCTTCATGATGCCCGCTGGATTGGGAATCATTGGCGTGAGCGCAAAAGCGGGTGCGTTGGTTGAAGGAACGAAGTCACCGCGCGCGTACTTCGACATGCGGCCGATGCGCGTGCAGAACAAACTTGGAACATTCCCGTACACGCCAGCGTTGTCGCTGCTGTTCGGTTTGGATGAAGCACTCAGGATGCTCGACGAAGAAGGACTACCAAACGTATTCGCGCGTCACGCATATCTCGCGAACGGGGTACGCGTAGCGATCAAAACGTGGGGACTTGAATTGTGCGCAGTGCGCCCCGAGTTGTATTCGAACACGGTCAGCGCGGTGATGACTCCGGCCGGAATCGATAGCGGAAAAGTTCTCACGAATGCATTCACGAATTACGGGATGTCACTTGGCGCGGGTCTGGGCGAAGTTGCAGGCAAGGCATTTCGCATTGGGCACCTTGGCGACTTGAATCCGCTCATGCTCGCTGGAGCGTTGGCCGGTGTTGAAATGGCGCTCAACGATGCCGGCGTGCCAGTGGAATTGGGCAAGGGTGTCGGTGCCGCAACGAAGTACTGGCGCGACAACGCAAAGTCGGCCAGGTAAGTCGATGTCGCGTCCAACGGTTATCGTCACGCGTAAATTGCCGGCGTCTGTCGAAAACGAAATCGCATCTCGTTACGACGCGAAATTGAACGTGAACGATGTGGCCATGACAGCGGCGCAACTCAAGGATGCAATGGGTTACGCCGACGCGATGTTGTGCACGGTGACCGACAAAATCACTGATGAAGTGTTTGCGGCCAGCAAGCGCCGCGTGAAGATCGTCGCGAACTTTGGTGTCGGTGTGAATCACATCAATCGCGAAGCGGCGAAAGCTGCTGGCATTGTCGTCACCAACACCCCAGATGTCCTGACCGATGACACCGCCGACATCGCGCTCGCACTCATTCTCATGACAATGCGTCGCCTGGGTGAAGGGGAGCGTCACGTGCGTTCGGGCGCGTGGTCGGGATGGCGTCCCACGCACATGATGGGGCAGTCGTCGCGCGGAAAAACCATCGGCATCGTTGGTTACGGTCGCATTGGGCGCGCTGTTGCAAATCGTGCTGCGCTCGCACTTGGCATGAAAGTCATTTGGTATGCACCGCGTGATCCGGCCGCGTACGACGCCGACACGGCAGGCCCGGCCGATGCGCGCCGAGTGGGTTCGTTGGAAGAGTTGCTGCGTGAGTCGGATGTGGTGTCGTTGCATTGCCCGTCAACACCTGAAACACATCATCTCATCAACACCGAGCGTTTGATGATGATGAAGTCAACGGCGGTCCTGATAAACACCGCGCGCGGCGATGTTGTTGACGAGTATGCATTAGCGCAAGCGTTGCGTGATCAGGTGATTTCGGGCGCAGGTCTCGATGTGTACGAATTTGAGCCAGCGGTTATTCCCGATTTGCGAGAGCTCGAACGCGTGGTGTTGCTGCCGCATTTGGGTAGCAATGGTGTCGAGACGCGATTGGCGATGGGGAACATGGCGCTCGCGAATCTCGATGCGTTTTTCGCCGGCCAGGAGCCGCCCAATCGCGTGGTTTGACGGCGCATTCCAGTAAGCGATTGATGTCGAAATGACGTTCGGTACAGGACTGGTTTACGCGTGCGCTTGATTACCTTGCTTCGTCATGCATAGCGACACCTCGTATCGCGACACTTCGCATAGCGACTCGCTACTCGGCGACGACGAAAGCGTGTATCCCGCCGCGCCGCAGAATTTCGGATCACTGAAGCACTTTGCTAACGTGCATTCGAAATATCTACCGCACGCGCACGATGTCGTGGTGTGCCTGCCGCCTGGGTACGATCGTGAGCGTTCGCACCGTTATCCCGTGATGTATTTGCACGACGGACAAAATGTGTTCGACGAATATCCCATGGCGCCATTTGGTGTTCAGTGGGGAATCGACACAACGTCGCGGGCGCTAACTCACGCGGGGTTGGTTGAGCCGCTCATTCTCGTTGCGATTGGCAATGCTGGCCGCGAGCGCATTGACGAGTACACGCCAACGCGCGATGCCGCGCACGATTCAGGTGGTCTGGCCGATCGTTACGGACAAATGCTGGTCGAAGAAATCAAGCCGCTCATTGATGCCGATTTTCGTACATTGCGCGATGCTCCGAATACTGGCGTTGGCGGAAGTTCCCTCGGTGGATTGTTGTCGCTGCATTTGGGGCTTACGCATCCCAATGTTTTCGGCAAATTGGCGCTCATGTCGCCGTCGGTTTGGTGGGATGATCGTTGGATCGTGCGTCAGCTTACGGCGTTTCCCAAACAGCATAAAACGCTCAAAATTTGGCTTGATGTGGGAACTGGGGAGAAACGCATGTTAAAGGGCGCGCGTTTGCTGCATCGCACGTTGATACGGCGCGGTTGGCGCACCGGCGTCGATCTTGAATATTTCGAAGCGCCGGGCGCATTGCATGACGAACGTGCGTGGGGCGAGCGCTCCGGACAAATGTTGCATTTTCTTTTCCCGGCGCGCTAAGTCGTCATCGGCACGTGTAGTAGCGAACGCACTGGCAAGCGCAAAAACCAACGAATTGCGAGCGCGTCGTCGACGCGAAATTATCATGACCGCAAAGAAAGCTCTACCGAAAGCTGCCAAAAAGGCCGCCAGGAAAGACTCCCTTGGAGGCACGAAGAAAGTTGCAGCCAAAACTGCAACGAAGCCTGCAGCGAAATCGGCAAAAAAAACTCCCGCCACGAAAGTTCGAAAGAAACTCGCAAGCCTCTTGGGTGACGATTCGTTTCAAGGCATCCGTCCAGCAGCGCTTACGTTTATGCGCGGTCTGAAAAAGAACAATCGTAAAGAATGGTTTGAGGAGCATCGCGACGATTATGAGCGTGAAGTAAAACAACCGTTGCTTTCGCTCATTGAAGATGTTGATGCGCTGCTCGCGGAATTCGCATCGGAAATTATCGGCTCACCAAAGAAGTCGATGTTTCGCATTTACCGCGACGTGCGATTCAGCAAAGACAAGTCGCCGTACAAAACGCACGCCGCTGCCTGGTTCTATCATCGCGACGGCGGCAGCAGCGTTGGCAGCGAAGCGGCGCATGGCGGTGCAGGATTTTATTTCCACTTTTCGCCCGAAGGTTCGCATGTTGGCGGTGGAATCTGGATGCCGCCGCGCCCGGTGCTCAATCGCGTGCGCGCACTGATTGCGGAAAACCCGGAAGGTTTCGAAGACCTTGTGTTGGCGCCGGCGTTCAAGAAGAAATTTGGCGCGCTTGAAGAAGAGTCGATGCTCACGCGCATTCCTCGTGGTTTCGATCCGGATCATCCAGCTGGCAAATGGTTGCGCTTTCAATCATTCACTGCGGGACATCCGCTCACCAATGAACAGCTGATGAGTCCGAAACTTCCCGAGATCATCGCAAAGTCATACGAAACGATGACACCGTTTGTGCGTTGGCTGAACAACGCGAGCGGGCTTAAGCCGTCGAGCAGGAGGTAGACGGCTTCGCGGCGATGAGGAACGACAATAGCACAGGCGAAACGCGGATCTGGCGGATCGCGCGGATTACTCCGTACGTGCGAATGAAATGGTCACCCACGCTCGCGAGTTACTTTATTGATATTCAATCTTCGCCACTCGCGAGAATCGTCTCGTTCGTCAGATTTCAGAACAAAATAAGAGTCGATCTACGGTCTGCGATGCGAACCTTTTCGATGGCGTCGAACTATCCGCGTGATCCGCTGGATACGCGTTTCACTTTTGCAGTTCCGTCTAATTGGCAATTGCGTCAACGCCTACCGCGCGCGCTCCAGCTCCGCCTCAGCCGCCAACACCCCGAACGACGGCCACGCATCGGTGCCCATCATGCGTTTCCAAACGTCGCGAGCGAGCGTTCTTTGCCCCGCGAAGAAGTAGGACATTGACGCCGCATACGCGGTAACCGCATCGCTCGCATTGAGTGCAATCGCGGCGCCCTTCGGAACCAAGGCATCGGCTGTGCCTTGGCCGGCGAACATCTGCAACGCCTTCAAGTATGATGCGTTTTCAATTACATCAAGATTTTCGCTCACAATTGACAACAGGTTGGCCGCTTCCGCGTTTTTTGCTTGTTGCCTGAGCGTCAGATAGCGCCAGTAAGTTGTAGCAACGCGCGTATCCGCGTTCACCGAAACGTGCGATGCCGAATCCAGCGCCATCAATGTGTTGCCGTAATCGCCGCGAACATACAGCGCGACAGCCAGGTGGTACCACACATTGAAGTGCAGTGTCGTAAGTGGAGTGTTGCGCGCATTTGGCGCACCATCGGGCTCAATTTCGTCTGCCTTGTCGCGCATAAGCATTGCCGCTTTCTGAAAGTCCTGAATTGCGAGTGCAGGACGGCGTATCGTCAGATAGCGCTGGCCGCGATGACGATAAAACCGCGGGTCGGATGGGTACAGCTTTATTCCCGCCGCAAACGTATCAATCGCCTCCCGGTAACGGCCCAGGTAGCCCAATCGCCTTCCGTACCAGACAAGGGCGTCAGCACTGGACGGATTAATCCGCAAAGAGTCCGCCACATCAGTCAGGTTGCGATTCAATCGTGCTGCGGTGGCCGAGTCAAGAAACGGACGACGCAATCCAACACCCAGCAGCGATGCCACCTCAATTGGCCGATCGTCACCCGTGTCGGCCTTATGCGTGTCGCTCGGATTCGCGATGATGTCGGCCAGCCCAGGCCCGGCAGTCGTCATCGCAGCCTGATGTGCGCACGCCCACGCGAGCGACGATGCAACCAGCAGCGCCGAATGCCGTACAAACTTCAAAGCAAACGTTCCGGGGCTTCTTGTGGGACGATTCTTGAGCATCGCTGTGGCGGTGACGACCTTCGTTTCGCGAGATTTAGCCGGCGCAGGTCGGCGACTATCGACCGGTTCCTGACTTGGGTATCAACAAAGGTAAAGGCAGGAACGCGTATCATCATGCACCAACCTACATGCCGAAGTACGTAAAACTCACACTCGATATTGTCATTGGGGCTGTCCTGCCAGTGGCGATTCTCAAATATGGCACCGCGCCTCTTGGCACTTTGCCCGCGTACCTGGCCGCCGCGCTGATCCCCGTTGCCTGGGTTTTGCTCGACCTGTTCGTCATTTCGCGCCGATTCAATTTCATTACGACGTACGGTGGTCTTGGCGCAATCATGCGCGGCGCACTGGCGTTCTGGTATGTGAGTGGCGCGCTTTTCGCATTCAAAGACAGCGCGAGCTATCTGCTTGCTGTTTTTGTGTTTGGTGGAACGTTGTTTGTCGGAAAGCCTGTCACGCGTGCAATTGCGTTGCAGGGACTCGGCCCCGACACACCCGAACGCGAGGCATCACTCGAGCGATTGCTCGATGAGCCCACTGTCATTTCCAAACTGCGACTCGCAACACTTGCCATTGCGCTCACGAATCTTGGCGCCGGATTGTTCAATTACTGGATCAATTTCCACATGGTGAAAGCGCCGTTCGGCACACCGTTGTTCAATGATCAAGTTGCAAACGTGAATGCAATAACGCGTGTGGTGCTGGTGCTCCCTGACATGATTTGTTTGTTCTGGGCGTTCTCTGCGATGTACAAGGCGATCTACGCATTGCTTCCACCCGATCAATCGGACGATCCGCGCGGTGATGAGTTCTGGGACTTGGTTTCGAGGAGAGAAGCGGCCTTGGTTGCGGGACCGGCGTCCGAGATGCCAGTGGAGAGCGACGAAGAGGCGCAGTCGCGCGCGAACAAACAGGCGCGGGAAGAATTCGGGTTGGGATAGGCGTCGATTGTCCTGCCTGTTCGACTTGATGTGCTCCAAATCACCAGGACACAAACATCCATTCCTCTTCACACGGCGTAGCTCCCACACGAAACGCAGCAGTACCGCTGCACAAACACGAATTCATACGGAGCTACACAATCATGCGTTCAATATTCAAGGCCGCCTTCGCGCTGGCAGTTCTCGCGTTGCCAGCCGTGTCTCACGCCCAGAAAATGGTCGGCGGTGCCGAGATGTACCCCACCAAAGACATCATCGATAACGCCGTCAACTCGAAGGACCACACGACACTCGTCGCCGCGGTCAAAGCCGCCGGCCTCGTCGAAACACTGAAGGGCAAAGGTCCATTTACGGTGTTCGCGCCGACGAACGAAGCGTTTGCTGCGCTCCCAGCCGGCACGGTCGACATGCTGCTCAAGCCGGAAAACAAAACCAAGCTCGTTGCTATCCTCACCTACCACGTCGTTGCCGGCAATATGACGGGTATGGAGTTGTCTAAAATGATCAAGGCGGGCAACGGCAAGGCTGAACTGACAACAGTTGCCGGTGGCAAGCTCACCGTCTCCATGTCCGGCAAAGACGTCATGGTGAAGGACGCAGCTGGCAACTCGGCCAAGGTCACTATCGCCGATGTGATGCAGTCGAACGGCGTCATCCATGTCGTTAACAAGGTGTTGATGCCGGGAATGTAATACTTCCCGGAATGCAGTTAGCCGAGGAACCAATCGGCACTCCCATAGCGAAGTTCCTCACAATGGCGCGAGTTACCGGTAACGGTGGCACGCGCCATCGTTTTATTTGTATCAATATTGGTGGCTGCGTTTTTGGCTGCTGGCGCCGGAGCCCCTGCATCGGTTGTGTAGCGACAGCAGCTGGACGGAATTCCAACAAGGAGCATTGATGTCTCGATCGATTCGCGTTGCCCTGGCTGTTGCGATTGCTGCGGTCACCATACTCGGCACTTCGCAGGAGACGGCCGCGGCGGCGACTGCGCCGAACGTTGTTCGTCGCCACATGGCGCTTACGAAGTCCGAACCGAAATCGGACGACAGTGTTAGCACGAGTCCGAAAGCCATCAAGTTATGGTTCAGCGAAAAGGTGCAGGCAGCAGCGGTCACCATCAAACTCACCGATTCCAGGCACGCCATCATCGCGCTCGGCAAGGTCACTGTGGCCGCCGGCGTGCAGAACGCGCCAGCCGTCGCGACTATTGCGTCGACACTCGCGAAAGGTCAGTACGACGTTGAGTGGAAAGCGATGGCGAGCGACGGGCATCCGGCTTCCGGAAAATTTCTCTTCCAGGTGAAGTAGTCGCGCGAACGTTTTCGAATTTCGCTCCGCTGATCTTGTCTCAGCATCAACCAGCCTCTCGATGATCTATTTCTTGGGGCTGGTTGTTCGTTTCACCAGCTTTGTTGCACTCTTGGGCATTGTGGGCGCAATTGCGTTTCGACTGTTGGTGTTGCAACGCGCGGCGGTGGCGTCGGTGACGCGTCCATTTGCGAATGCGCGTGCGGCCAACATTGGATTGATGGCGGCGGTGCTGTTATTACCGGTCGCGTTCGTGAAACTCGCGTTGCAGACGGCCGAGATGCGTTTCCCTGATGATTCGTGGGTTGAAGTTGGAAAGCGCATGGTGCTGGAAACGAATTGGGGACGTATGTGGACGCTGCAGTGCGTCACTGCGGTGGTGCTCATTCCGGCCCTTGCATTCGCACGTCGCAACAGCACAGTGCGTTGGCTAATACCAGCGTTGCTGCTCGTTGTGCTGATCGCATCGCAGAGCTTGTCGGGGCATGCGATGTCGCCGCATCGTTGGGCCAACATCACCGTCATCGTTGACGCCGTGCACATCCTCGCCGCCGGCCTCTGGCTCGGCACACTCGGCGTGATGTATTCGACTGTGTCGAGGCCCGCCCCGGAGTTCTCTCACGGTTCCCCCGATCACATCATGGCGCTGTTGCTGGCGTTTTCGCCGCTGGCGCTGTTTGCATCATCACTCGTTGCGCTGAGCGGACTCATTTCATCGTTCGCGCACATCGAAAAATTGAACGAGTTTGTAACCACGCAATACGGAATTGCAGTTCTCGCGAAAATCGCGAGCGTTGGTGTCGTCGCGCTCTTCGGCTTTCGCAATTGGAAAATCATGACGCCTCTGGTACTGCAGTCGAACGGGGGCCGTCGCATGACGCAAGCCATGCGAACGGAACTCCGGTGCACGCTGTTGGTGTTGTTGGTAACCGCCGTGCTCGTTGTGACGGCACCGCCAATGGCGCCCAATATGCCGATGCCATAGCCGGGCTGTATTTCACGCGATATTCGCCAGACTTCAAACGGTTCGCCCTTCCGGTTCTTCGTGAAATTCGTCAGTGTAAATCAGCGGTGCATGACGTCTCGCTGTACTTCCCGTAACGGATCGCGACCATGGCCACGATTGTCTCGCCAGAAGCACCATCAGCCACCGACAACGCCCACCGCGCTTTTCCGGCGCCGGTTACGCATCCGTGGGGGCGTCCGCGCAGTAAGCGACACAACATTGGCGATTTCGAACGTACCGGTCAGTTCGTAATTGACGCACGCAATGAAGCGCCTGACATGTTTGTTGATGTCAGCACCAAAAACTGGTCAAAGCTCACGTGGAAGGATGTCGGTCGTCCGTATCGCGTTGAAAAGTGGGCGCAATCGAAAATCGACACCGAAAAAGAAACGGGGCAACCACTTCCAGTTATTGAAGGATGGCGTCGCTTCAACAAAGCGTTTCATCAATTTTTTCTGACGGACATTCCCGAAGCACAGGCGCAAGCGCGAAGCGCGTTTACCAGCGCTGTCGCAAGTTTCGATTTGCACGAAGCGCAGGAAGCCGTTGAAGACATGCTGCGCCTCGCAATCTGGAATAAGGTGATGCGCGTTGAGGACGGCGTGTGGGATCCACGCGGCAAGCGCAGCCTGTTTGAAGGAATGAATTTGAAGAAACCGCGCATTCTGTTTCTTGGCGCGGCCGACGGTTACGAAGCCATGCAACTCGCTGCGATGTATCCGGGTGGCGAAATTGTGCTTGTCGACTACGATGAGTTCTGTGCGACCGATCGCTTTGGAAAATTCCCGCTCGAATATCCGTTTCTTGGTGTCGATCCAACCACTGGGCATCAACGCGTCTGGTATCGCGACGAAATGCCAATTCATTTTGACATCGCCGACATTCGCGATTTGAACTACGGCCAGGAATTCGACGTTGTGGTGTCAATCGGGCTCATTGAGCATTTCCCCGACGAGTACAAGCCGCAATGCATCGAAATGCATCGCCGCTTTTTGAAGCCGGGGGGATATGTCGTCATGACAACACCGCGCAATCAGTTCAAGTCGCGCGTGTACTACAATTTGTTATCAGACTTCGTAAATCACGGCTACCGCGAATTGATGGACGTGAATCAAATGGGGTTGTACGCACACGAAAACGGTTTGGAGATTTTGCGCGCAGGTGTAATCAAGGCGCACAACGGTTTGATCATGAAATCGCGGTAGCAGCGGCAGCTCACCAGGTTCCGCGTTCTCCGACCGCGCTAATCACTCGAGCCAACCGCGTGGCGGCATTTTCCCAATTGGTCTGCACCGCCCGCTGAGCGGCGTCGGGATCACCCGCTTCGAGCGCCTTGACGATGACGTCGTGTTCCGCGGCGGACGTCGCGACCTCGCTTGCCAATGTACTGGTATATATCCGGCCATAACGCTCGGCCTGAGGTTTCACGGCATCATGCAAGGTGCGGAGACGGCCACTGGCACCGACGTGTACATAGCTGTTGTGAAACGCATCGTCGAGGTCGTGCAATTCATCGGGGTCCGGCAGTCGTACCAGCGCGGCACTCCGGAACTGCGTGTTAACGTCGCGCATGTGGCGCGTCATCGCGACACGCGTCGCGTGCGGCTTGCCGGCAGCCTCGTGCGCGGCGAGCCCCTCAATCAGTGCTACAATTTGATAAATCGCTCGCGCGTCTTCAGTGGTGAGAGGTGCCACGGTTGCCCGGGTGAGAATCGCGCTTCCGGTTCCCACAATAAACCCCTCTTGGCGCAGCCGTTCCAACGCGGCGCGCACGGGAGTGCGACTGACACCGAGCCGCGCTGCCACCTCGCGCTCCACGAGGCGGGCTCCGGGTGGCAGGCGGCCGCGCACGATGCGATCGCGCAACTGGTGGTATGCGGTAATTGATCCCTCACCTCGCGCGATCACCGGATCGACGGCATTCGCCAGATCACTCCCCGTGCTCCTAAGCGCCGGCGTCGAAGCGGACTTCGTCGTGGCCTTCGTCGTCGCTTTCGTCGTCGCTTTCGTCGTGACGCGATTCGTCGCTGCCTTTCCGCTACCAGCCGGGTGTGATCGAGACATGGCCGCAATGTAGCGT
>JBDUAX010000085.1:0-12245 GCA_040004455.1 Gemmatimonadaceae bacterium | reverse complement strand
GAGCGTAATCACGCTGCCCGACAAGGACGATCCCGATACGGTCGCGCGCCGAGAAGGGCACGCTGGCCTTGAAAAATTGTTTGCGCAGGCGATAGACGTGTTTGATAGACAAATTCAAATACTCGAACGCCGTGGTGCATTCAAGGATTTGAACTCACGACGAGAAGCAATCGACAAATTGCTGCCGACGATTGTTGCGGCCGCAGATCCGTTGACGAAAGACTTTTACATCACGCGCCTGTCCGAAGTTACTCGCCTCGAGAAAAGCGTAATTGCTCGCGAAGCTGAAGAATCCGTCCAACTATCCCGCACGGTTCGCCGCTCGGCTCCACCAGGCGCAGCGCCAACGCAGCAGGCTGCGCCGCCAAGCAACGCGGAATGGCATGGCGAACCCATGCCGGATGGTCCGGCGAATTCGGGAAAGCCGTCGTACTTCAAGAACAACAACAAGGGCAACTGGAAGCCGCGCGGCGCGTACAATGCGAAACCTGAGTACCGATCAAGCTGGATTCCGCCGGTCGGACGTATTGAGGAACCCGCGGAACGAGCTTTGATTGCAGCTATGATTGCAGATCGTTCCTATGTCGAGCAGATCGCCGAGCGACACGGGCCCGCCGATTTTCGTGATCCGCGGTATAAAGCGCTGTTCGAAGTGTTTTTGATGGCGCCTTCTGATGAGGGACTCGATCAAATTGCAGAACGCGTTGATGATCATGCTGCGGCCGCGCTGCGCGAACTTGCGCATCGTACAGACGGTCGTGACGCGGAAGCTGTGGACGTAACTCTCAACCTCACCAAGCTAGACGTCAGAAACATCGAAACGCGGCTGGCCGAATTGCGCGAAGAAATTCGGAATGTCGACCCGGAACAGCAGTTGGTTCTCAGACGCGAAGAGATGGAATTGACTCAGGAACGCAACAAACTCCTTCCCATGCGTTCTCCACGTGGCAAACCAAAGAGATGATGCTCAACATGATGCCCAAAACGATTTTCAGACTTTCGCGGGAGGTTGAGTGTATCCGGAACTAGAGGCGTTGTTAGCGCTGCAGGACGACGACGAAGCGTTGCGCATAGTGGAGGCCGAATTGGCTTCGTTGTCGCCGCGCGCGTTGGCAATGGACAAGGCAAAGTCACGAGCGCAGGAAGAATGCAAACGAGTCGATACAGCGTTGACGCGCGAAACGGAGCGCTTTCGAGGGTTGGAGTCGCGCATTGCTGATCATCGCGCCCGACACGACAAGAACCTCGAGACGCTCAACCACGCCCACAAATTGCGAGAAGCAACCGCTGCAATGGCGCAAGTTGAAAGCGCCAAGAAAGTTGTGGCCGAGGATGAGAGTGAACTGCTGGCACTCAGCCGAAAGCTGGCGGAATTGAAAGCTGCTTCCGCAGCAGCTCACGACGCACTCGACATGCTGATTCTCGAGCAGGCCGACGCGCGTGCGGCGTTGGAAGTCGAACGCGCTGGATTTGGCAAACGCATTGCCGATGCAACATCCAAACGCAAGGCGGCTGCCACGAAGGTTGGCGCGCCACTTTTGGCGAAGTACGATCGAATGAACACTCGTCGCAAGGGCCCGGCAGTTTTTGCGCTGCGCAATTTCTGCTGCGGGCAATGCGACACTGCCGTGTCCATGCAACGTCGTCCGGCGCTTTCAACGGGCAACACCATTGAAACGTGCGAGGGCTGCGGCGTGCTTCTGTATTTTGTGCCTGCGCCAACTGCCGCACCACCGGCCTGAACTTGGCTCTTCATCGCCCGCCTTCTCGTTGGACTCCCGTACCCGAGCCAGAGGCCGGGCGGGTTCGCGAATTGGCAGCAACGCTTTCGTTGCCCGAATCGGTGTGTCGACTGTTGATTGCGCGCGGTTACAGCGATCCCGAAGATGTGAAACGATATTTGCGTCCGCGTCTCGAACATCTGCACGCGCCGGAGACCCTGTTTGATTTGCCACGCGCGGTGGAGCGTATTGCGAACGCCGTGCGTGAAGGCGAAACGATTTTTGTGCATGGTGATTACGACGTCGATGGCATGTGTTCCACGTCGCTGCTCGTGCGAGTGCTTCGCGAATTGGGCGCAAAGACAGTCGTTCCGTTTGTGCCTAATCGACTCACTGATGGCTACGACTTAAGTCAGGCGGGAGTTCGCGCGGCACAAAAGGCGGGCGCAACACTGGTTGTTACCTGCGATTGCGGAACGAGCGCGCACGCTGCTGTGCAATCGTTGGTGGACACTGGCATTGATGTCATTATCACCGATCATCACCTGCCTGGTGGACCCCTTCCCAACGCCTACGCCGTTTGCAATCCGCGCCGGCCGGAATGCACGTCGACTGACAAGGACCTCGCCGCCGTTGGCGTGATTTACAAAGTCGCACTCGCGTTGTGCGACGCGTTCGGCGTTTCACGCAGCATTGCGCATCGCCAACTCGATCTCGTTGCGCTCGCAACAATAGCTGACGTTGCGCCGTTGCGTGGCGAAAATCGCATCCTCGTTCGTTACGGTTTGAAATTGCTCGCCGATACACAACATCCGGGCTTGCGCGCGCTGATGCGCTCATCGGGTCTCGATGCGAAAACGCTCACCGCAGGTCGAGTTGGTTTTGTCCTCGCGCCGCGCCTCAACGCTTCGGGGCGTATCGCCGATGCGAATCTTGGCCTCGCACTATTGCTCGCAGACAACGAGGGCGAGGCGAACGGCATCGCGCGCGAACTCGAAGAATTGAATCAGCGCCGGCAAGCGATGGACCGCGTTGTACTCGATGACGCCATGCGACAAATCGAGGCGCCCGGCATGCAGGACCGTTACGGGTTCGTTCTCTCGCAGGAAGGATGGCATGCCGGGGTCATTGGTATCGTCGCGTCGCGCATTGTCGAACAAACGGCGCGCCCCGCGGTGCTCGTTGCAGTCGAAGATGGTATTGGCAAAGGCTCCGGTCGTTCAATCACTGCATTCGATTTGCACGGCGCACTGTCAACCTGCAAATCGCACTTCATGCGGTTTGGAGGGCATCGCGCCGCTGCAGGTCTCACAATGTCATCGGAGAATCTTCCGGCATTTCGTGAGCAGTTCGACGAAATCGCGCACGAGCGATTGACGCCGGATGACCTCGTTCCCGAAGTACGTGTGGATCTCGAATTGTCTCTCGACTCTGTCGGCAGCGAACTGGAAGGACTTGTGCGACACTTTGAACCATTCGGCATTGGCAATCCCGCGCCCATGTTTTCTGCGACCAACGTGAGCCTCGCGTCACCGCCCAAAAAAGTTGGCACTGACGGACTCAAACTCGCGCTCAGCGCCGGCGGCGGTGTCGTTGATGCAATCGGTTGGGGAATGGGCGCGTTTCAATCCCAACTCAGCATCAGCCGGCCCTTGGACCTCGCTTTTCGTATCGAACGTGAAGAATTTCGCGGAGTTTCGCGATTGCAGTTGAAACTCGCCGACCTCCGCCCATGAGCGCGAACTGATGCGCATCATTGCTGGAAAATGGCGTGGTCGAAAAATCGGCGCGCCTCCCGGTCACGTGGTTCGTCCAACCGGTGATCGTGTGCGCGAAGCCTGGATGAGCATTCTTCATCCGCAGCTTCCTGATGCACGCGTGCTTGACTTGTGCGCGGGCAGCGGAGCACTTGGGCTTGAAGCGCTTTCGCGTGGCGCAGCGTTTTGTGATTTCGTTGAAAATTCGCGCACGGTGTTTTCTGTGCTTCAGGACAACATCCAACTGCTTGGCGCCGACGCAGACTCACTGTTGCATCGCGATGAAGCGACGAAATTCGCGAAGACGCTACACGCCGGTGCATACGACATCGCGTTCGCCGACCCCCCATACGACAGCACCACGGCGCACGAGTTGGCGGAAGCCTGGCTTCGGGTACCGTTCGCTCACGTGCTTGGCATTGAGCACGGCGCCAACGTGCAGCTCCCAGGGGGCGCCGATCGGCGCCGCTACGGAATTACCGCCATTACTTTCTTTCGATGACTCCGAACACTGCCGACGGCGCCCAGCGAATCGCATTGTACGCGGGATCGTTCGATCCAATCACGAATGGGCACGCCGATCTCATTCAGCGTGCGCTTGCGCTTGGCGATCGCCTGGTTGTTGCCGTGGCCACCAACATCAACAAAAAACCACTCTTCTCGATTGATGAGCGCATGGAATTCATCAAAACGGTTGCGGGAAACAATTCGCGAATCGAAGTGCGCGCGTTCGACGGGCTGCTGGTGAATTTCGCGAAGGAAGTTGGTGCCGTAATCAATGTGCGCGGCGTTCGTTCCGTGAGTGACTTCGAATCGGAAACGCAAATGGCAATCATGAACCGTCGACTACTGCCAACTCTCGAAACCGTTTTCCTGGCGCCATCACCCGATACAACGTTTATCTCGAGCAGCCTGATTCGCGAAGTGGCGCGTTTTGGCGGCGACGTTTCGGGGTTAGTGCATCCGTCAGTTGTCGACGCATTGACCAAGAAGTTTCGCGAGCCGCGCTGAGCACACTTTTAGGAAAAGCGATGCCATCGCAGAACAGGTTTGTCACGTCAGTCCTGCAGCGCGCTTCTGCTAATTTGCGCACAATAGTCTTTCCGGAAGCCGCCGACGCGCGCACCGTCGCGGCTGTTCGCACACTGCAGGAGCAGGGAATTGTTCGCTGCATATTCGTTGGCGCAGGGAAATCAGTTCCGGGTGTTCCGCGTGTCGACCCCGCATCCGATCACCGATTCGAACAAGTGGTCGATTTTCTCTTCAGAAAACGCGGTACAAAAGGCCTCACAGTAGAAGCCGCGCGACAACTCGCGCTTGCCCCCCTGTATTTTGCCGATACGCTCGTTGCACTTGGGCTCGCCGATGGTTGTGTCGCGGGCGCCGCTTGCAACACCTCAGAAGTCGTTCGCGCAGCGCTGTGGACCGTTGGAACAGCGCCCGGCGTTCGCACGGTTTCCAGCGCGTTTTACATGTTGGTGAATCCGTTTCGCGGCACCGAAGGTGAAACGCTCACTTTCACCGATTGCGCGGTCGTGCCGCAGCCCAGCGCGCGACAATTGGCCGACATCGCGTTGGCCGCTGCATCGGACCGTCGCAAAATCGTCGGCGATGAACCGCGTGTTGCACTTCTTTCATACAGCACGAACGGTAGCGCCAGCGGTCCGTCAATCGACCTTGTGCGCGAAGCAAAGTTGTTGTTACAAGCAGAATCACCTTCACTCATCGTTGACGGCGAACTGCAAGCCGACGCCGCACTCATCGAGTCAGTTGCACAGCGAAAAGCTCCGAACAGTGTGCTTGGTGGCAGCGCCAACGTGCTGGTATTCCCTTCGCTCGACGCCGGCAATCTTGCCTACAAACTCGTACAGCGACTGGGCAACGCCATCGCAATCGGACCAATTCTTCAAGGCATGGCGCGCCCGTGCAGCGACCTTTCTCGTGGCGCGACCGCCGACGACATCGTAATGGTTGCGGCCATTACTGCGCTCCAGGCCAGCTGACACGCTGCCGCATCAAACCAGACGTCGGTTAGATTGCGAGACGCGCTTAACGCCTTGCCATACCGATCCCTCAGCAACCTCGGAGTACCCATGCCTTTCACTATCGAAACCGCCGGAGACGTACTCGTGGTGGCGGTGGTCGGCCAATTGGTTGTCGGCAACAGACAGGAATTCAAGCAAACCGTGCTCGACGAAGTCGAGAAAGGCGCTAAACGCATTCTTGTCGACTTCGCCGAAACCGGTTACGTCGATAGCTCAGGTTTGGGTGCATTGGTGTCACTCAGCAAACGCTTGCGTGAAGCAGGTGGTTCGTTGCGCCTGGCGGCTTTGAACGAAGACTTGCGTACGCTTTTCGAACTCACGCGGCTCGACACGCTGTTCAAACTGTACGCAACACGCGCCGACGCGCTGCTTGATTTCTAGTTCAGCAATTGACACCAGTCGATTTAGCGATGTCGAACAGTTCCGCAATGCGCCGCGAATGGTCGGTCAGATCAGACATCAGCAAGATTGAACCGTTGGTTGCCGAGGTTGTGAACCTGTGCTTGTCGGCCGGTATGTCATCACGCGCCTGTCGATTGAACATTTCGGTTGCACTCACCGAGGCATTGTCCAATGCAATTATTTGTGGCAATCACAGTGATGCAGCAAAAATCGTCATGGCGTCCATGTCGCTCGATGCAACGTCACTGACACTCGAAGTCACAGACGAAGGGCAAGGGTTTGACGCATCGGAAATTACGTGCTCTCCCGATGATGCAGATTGGCTTGAACGTGAAGACGGACGCGGACTGTTCCTTATGCGTTCGTTGATGGACAAAGTAGAAATACAAAAACCATCGCAGCAGCACGGCGGTCTTACCGTGCGAATGGTTTTACATCGATCATGAATGACTTCGGCGCCGTGCTGGTCGCGTTCCGCGAGGCCACCGGACGCGAAGCTGCCATCTGGGAACGATGCGAGGGAGTTTTTGCGCCTGAGTTGTTGGCCGCAACTTCTGCATCATTTGGGGCACTGACAGAAAAAGGCGTCCACTCGCACGACGTTGAATTGTGGGCGAGTCTCAACAGTCTCACGGCAATCAACATCTCCTCCACAGAAGGCGTTGAGTGGCTGATCACCGACGCCGACGGGGACGCCGAGCGTTTCCTTGGCCGACTCGTTCCCGTGGTAAAACGTATTTTGCGCGAACGCGACGGTGCTACGCGCGAGCTAGCCGAACGCTACGAAGAGATCAGCCTTCTCTACACCATTGGCGAACTACTCGGCAGCAGCATGTCGGTTGATGCCGTTGCCGGAACGTTGCTGCGCGAGCTTGCAATAACGGTGGGTGCGCCCCGTGCCGCATTCCTCATTTTCAATGCCGAAAGTGGCTTGCTTGAGCCAATTGCAACCCTCGGCATAGTTGGAAGCAACTATCCGGCCGTAGCGGTTGGAGATTCAGGGCACATCGGTGCTCAGGCGTTCCAAATTGCAGGCGCCGTAGTTGATGTTGGACGCAGTGCGCAAATAGCGGAACCAATTTTGGCGGCGAATGGCGGGAGCGTGCTGGCAGCTGCAATCACTCGCGCAAATGCTGGCGATGACAGTGATGCCGGTCCGCTCGGTGTTGTAATTCTCGGCGGACGTCCTGACGACGCACCATTCAGTGCCGGTGATCGCAAGCTCGTCACGGCGGTTGCGAGCCAGGTGGGAACAGCGCTGCACAACACTCGACTTGTGCGCGCGTCAGTTGAACGTGAGCAGTTTGCGCGCGAATTGCGACTCGCTCACGACTTGCAATTGAAGCTGCTTCCTGATGCGCGAGTCGTTGGTCCAGAAGGCCGCGCAGCAGCGCGAGTAGTCCCGGCCGAGAGCGTTGGTGGTGATTTCTATTTGTTCAGTCGCCTCGACGCGCGTCGCACCGGAGTCATGATTGGCGACGTGTCCGGACATGGTTACCAGGCCGCACTGGTAATGGCGCTCGCATTGAGTGCTGCTGCAATTCACGTGCAGGCTGCCGCCGATCCCGCGGCGACGCTGGAAGCCGTGCGTCGTTCAATCGCCGACGAATTGCAATCGACCGACATGTCGTTGTCGTTATGCTACGCAATTATCGATACCGTCTCGCAGGAACTGCGCTTCGCGAACGCTGGACATCCTCATGCGTTCCGACTGGGTGTTGATGGTAGTGCCGTTCGTCTTTCGGCCATGTCTCCACCGCTCGGATTAGGTGATGAGCCGGTGCGGGGCGGGGCGCTGCAATGGAGAAGGGGTGATCGCGTATTGATGTTCACCGACGGGCTCGTTGATGCGCGCGATCCGCTTGATAATCGCGTTGGTGAAACGCTCATTCTGAATGCAGCGAGAACAGTTCCGGTCAACGCCGGTCCGGAGGCACTTGTAAATCACTTGTTCAATTGCGTTGAAAAACACGCGCAGGGAATTCCGCCTCGCGACGACTTGGCGGTCCTTGTCGTTGATCGCTTCTAGCTGGTGAGCAAGCGCTTATGAGCAATCATCGTCCGCGCAAGTCAAGTGTGCCGCGCGCGAAAAAGAGTTCATCGCTTCCACCAACGCTCAAGCGTTTGGGCCAGCACTTTTTGCACGACGATGCCACGCTCGACGCAATAGTTGCAGCGTTGGGTCCAATCGGCGATCGCACTGTTGTTGAAATCGGGCCCGGTCGCGGCGTGCTCACAGACCGACTCGCCGCCGCTGCAAGGCGTGTCGTCGCTATTGAGCTCGACAAAATGCTCGCGCAGCATTTGCGTGTTCGTTATGCAACAATGCCGCACGTTTCAATTGTGGAAGCCGACGTACTCACAGTCTTGTTACACGAACTCGGCGGCGACGATTACGTGCTGGTTGGCAATGTGCCGTACTACATCACTACACCAATTCTCTTTCAGGCACTCGAGCGCCCGCGACCAAACGTTGCCGTCTATCTCGTACAGCGTGAGGTCGCGGAGAGAATGGCAGCGCCCCCGGGAAGCAAGACTTACGGCGCACTCAGTGTAAACGTTCAGTCCGTCGCTAACGTCGAATTGGTACGTCACGTGCCGCCAAGTGCATTTCATCCGCCACCATCAGTCGATTCCGCAGTTGTTCGGATCACGCCGCGCGCCATTCCGGCTGTTCTCGAAGAGAACGAATCTGCGTATCGTTCGTTCGTGCAACACGCATTCAGTTTTCGTCGGAAGCAAATGGGGCGCGTGCTTCGAAATGTGTTAGCGATCAATGCGGAAGAATCGATCTCGTTGTTGAACGAAGCAGCCATCGAAGTGGATTTGCGCCCCGAGGCTTTGGCTCCTGAAGATTTCGCGCGACTTGTCGCGGTCATCCGACTGCGTGGTGCCCAATTGAAGTAAGAATTTTCACGCGGAGGCGCGCTGTGTTGTAGCAGTTCTCCGCGCCTCGGCGGCTCTGCGCGCCTCCGCGTGAATGCTTTCAGGCTGCTCCCTTCTCGGTCCCCATGTTCGTCAACGCAAACGACAATCCCTCCAATTCCACCGCCATATTCACAGTCTTCAAGCTCACATACGCCGGTACCTGCAATTGCGTCGGAGCGAAATTGAGAATCGCCCGAATGCCGGCGACGATAATCCGATCCACAACCACCTGCGCATCATCCGCCGGTATCGCGAGCACGGCAATCAGTGCCTCGTTTCCGGCGACATCCTTCTCCAATTCGGACATGTCGCGTACCACCGTGCCGTCGCCCCAGAGCTGACCAATCTTCGACGGGCTATTGTCGTACACGCCGACAATCCTGAAACCGCGCTGACTGAACCCATGGTAGTTGGCCAAGGCCGCGCCAATCTTTCCGGCTCCAACAATCACGACTCGCCATTCATGGCCAAGTCCCAATATTTCGCGCAATTGGTCCGACAGCTGGTGCACCGGATATCCAAGCCCGCGCTTTCCAAACGAGCCGAACGACGACAAATCTTTCCGAACCTGCGCGGGAGTGGTCCCGAACAAGGTTGCAAGCTCGTCGCTCGAGGCAGTCTGTTGCCCGCGGCTGTCCAGGTCCTCCAGGTAGCGGAGATACATCGACAGGCGGCGGACAGTGGATTCGGCTATGCGCTTCACGGGGGACACAGGCTTGTGAAATTCTTCACAAAGTTATGTAGGAAGTTCGTGATTTACTAGCAGGAAGGCGCTACTATCTTCCGAACAGATGCCGACACCCCGCCACACCTGGAACCGCGCCGTCGCAGTTGAGTCTGAACCCACCACGCTCTCCGAGCGCGCCGCTCAGCGCCTCTCAAGCGGCCCGATGGACTCGCAGACCCTTATGCGCGAAGTCTGCCATGTTGAGCGCCTGACATTCGACGCGGCCGAACGCATGGCCGTCGCCTTGCTCGGCGCACGACCGGAATTTGTACGACTGTCGAACGGAACCTGGGCACTGCGTAACGACCCGCGTTTGTTCACCGGTGCGACCGTTGCACCGCGCATCGCAACCGATGTTGATCCGATGCTGTCATCACTGTCGTGGGCTGTCGTTGACGTGGAAACGACGGGCACCAGCGCGAAAGTCCATGATCGCATCACGGAGATTTGTGTTGTGCGGGTGGCAGACGGTGCAATTGCCGATGTGTACACACGACTCGTTAATCCTGAGCGATCAATTCCTGCGTTCATCACTTCGCTCACGCAGATCACGTGGGACATGGTGAAAGACGAGCAACCCTTTCGACACATCGCGGCGGATGTCGCAGAGCGATTGACCGGGCACATTTTTACTGCGCACAACGCTGCATTCGATTGGGGCTTCGTCAGCGAAGAAATGTCGCGCAGCGCAGGACGACGGCTGAGTGGTCCGCGTTTGTGCACGGTGCGATTAGCGCGCGTGTTGTTGCCACAACTTTCACGCCGGTCGCTCGATCACGTTACGCGCTATTTCAACATCGATGTAGCAGCGCGACATCGTGCGGAGGGTGACGCTGTCGCCACCGCGCAAGCATTGCTCAAAATGCTGGATGTCGCTGCTGATCAGGGTGTTACTACCTGGAGTGGTTTAATGGGCCTCGTTGGACCAATGCAATCAGAACGTCGCCGCACTGCCAGCGATAGACGACGCCGAGCGTTTCCACACCCTGTTGTCAAGGATGATGTCGCGTGAGCTTTCCACTTCCGTTGCACGAATCGCGCAAGCTGGGCGATTGGACCATTCACGCAATTCAGGCCGGCGGGCAGCAGCTCGACGGTGGCGCGATGTTCGGCGTGGTGCCAAAAACATTGTGGCAGAAACGATTGCCGGCCGATGCGTCGAATCGCATTCCGATGGGAATGCGCTGTTTACTCGTTGAACACGCCGATGAACTGGTGCTGATCGACACTGGTGCGGGCAACAAGGAGAATCAAAAATTCCACGACATCTACGTCATTGAAAACGCAGGTGCAAATGAACGCACGGCGTTGGAAGATGGCGTGCGTGCGGCGGGCTTCACACCAGATGATGTTACGCTGGTGATCAACACGCATTTGCATTTCGATCACGCGGGTGGAAACACATTTGTTGATGGTGAGGGTCGTATTGCTGCGTCATTTCCGAATGCGCGTTACACGGTGCAGCGTGGTGAAATGAATTGGGCAACGCACACCAACGAACGAACGGGTGCGAGCTATTTCAATCGCAACTGGCAGTCAATAGTTGATGCGGGAAAAATGCAATTAATGGACGCACCCGGCGAAATACTGAGCGGCATTTCGGTTATTCACACGCCGGGGCACACTCCATTCCATCAAAGCGTGTTACTCACGTCGAATGGAGAAACTGCGTGTTTTCTGGGGGATGTCTGTCCGACTACGCATCATTTGCCGTTACCATGGATAATGGGCTACGACGTCGAGCCGCTGGTGACTCTCGAGTCCAAGCGGCATCTGCTCAAGCGCGCGCTCGACGAGCAGTGGCTGCTGGTGTTCGAGCACGACGCGCATCATGGCTGGGGACGGGTGCAAAACGATGGAAAGGGCTACGGATTCGCATCATTGGTGGGATAAGTGCGTCATAAAGCTGTATCCGCCCCTTGAACCCCCCGTAGGAGTGGTCTAAGTTTGTGTTTCACAACCGACAAGCGGAACGGCAGCGACGCCGTTTCCACCCTCCGGCCCTCGATCTTTTCCAAGGATCATATGAGGTGTGCTGCAGGAGTCCATCGAAATAGCGTCCCGCGCCTCTGAACCAGAGGTGCGCTGGGCGCTGTTGCGGCGCGGACTCCTCACTGGGGTTAGCGTTTTTTGTTTCTACCGGGAGCACAATTTATTCAGGATTCCACGAAGCGTCCGCCACGGGTTAACCGGCAAATCCGGATCAGCCCAGTCCGCGTGATTGGGGCCGATGGCAGTCAGCTTGGCATCATGGAGGTCGACGTAGCGCTGTCACAAGCCGTCGAACTTGGGTTGGATCTGGTTGAAGTCGCTGCCGCGGCACGACCACCCGTCGTCCGCATCATGGACTTCGGAAAATTCAAGTTTGAACAGGCCAAGCAGGCGCGTCAGGCCAAGAAAAAGCAGCACGTCATCCATCTCAAGGAAGTGAAGTACCGTCCTGGAATCGATGACCACGACTTCGAAACGAAAACGCGCCACGCGCGCCGCTTCCTCGAAGAAGGCAATAAAGTGAAGGTCACGCTCATGTTTCGCGGTCGACAAATTGCGCACCCTGAGCTGGGCCGGCAAGTGGTCGATAAAGTAGCAGTGGAATTGGCCGATCTCGCCAAAATCGAGAGCTCGCCGTCCATGGAAGGGAAGTCGATGACGATGATTCTGGCGC
>JBDUAX010000084.1:0-12294 GCA_040004455.1 Gemmatimonadaceae bacterium | reverse complement strand
AAAATCGTTTGCCGATGTTGGTGCGTACGCGAGCTTCAATATCAATGCAACGCTAACGGGCGCAGGAGAACCAAAGGTTTACGAGACAACCAGCGTCACCGGAAATTTCTTTACAGTTTTGGGAGTTCAACCAGTTGCGGGAACTCTATTTCGCGACGATGAAACGTGGAGTGGTGGAGAACTCACTGCTATCATCACGCATCGATTATGGCGTGAACGCTTTGCGAGTGATCCGAACCTTGCCGGAAAGACTATTCAACTCAATGGTCGCGACGTTCGCGTTACCGGAGTGCTGCCGGAAGACTTTGCACTCCCCGGTGTCAACGCCGACATCTTCAGACCAATCGCATGGGATCCCAATTCGAAAGCGCAGGCCTCGTTTCGCCGAGCGCATTTCATGCGTCCGGTTGCGCGTCTTCGCGATGGAGCGAGCATAGAGAAAGCGGACGCTGAACTGCAAACGGTCGTTTCCCGATTGCAGCGGGAGTATCCGGAAACCAATACCGAAATGGGAGCCGGCATTACGTCGTTGCAAAGCTTTTTGATCGGCGAAAGCAGGCGACCCCTTTTGGTGCTATTGGGTGCCGTGGCGTTGCTGCTGCTCATTGCCTGCGCGAACGTTGGCAATCTGCTATTGGTGCAGGCATCAAGTCGTTCGCAGGAGACCGCGCTTCGCCTGGCACTTGGTGCACGCGCGTCACGTCTGGTGCGACAAGCGCTCACCGAGAGTTTTGTGCTCGCGAGTATTGGTGGCGCTGCAGGACTTGCCTTGGGAATCGTGGTTACGAAATCACTTTCCTTGCTACAACCCGCAGGTCTTTTGCCATCGCACGAGATTCATGTGAGCTGGCCCGTACTCGGCTACGTTGCCGCGATCACCATCACAAGCAGCTTGTTGTTCGGCATTGTCCCAGTCATCTGGAGCAAGGAACGAGTGCCCGGTGACGCGCTGCGCGCACGCGGCAGCAGCGCACGAATCAAGCGGTGGGGAGATGCGCTGCTGATTGCAGAAGTTGCAATTGCGCTGGTGCTAACGCTGGGCGCGGGCCTGCTCGCCCGGAGTTTTCGCAATCTCGAGCGCACGGACGCTGGTATTATTTCCGACGGCGTGCTTTCGGCAACCGTCGCGCTGCCAGGTATCCGTTACGATAGCATTTCCAAGGTCATGACGTTTTGGAAGCAGCTTGGCGAATCGGCGCTCGCGATTCCAGGTGTGACGTCAGTTGGCGCGGTATCCGGTTTGTCGCTTACGCAACCGGGTTGGTCGAGCGACTTCACTGCGCGCGGGTGGACGCAGGATCGCGAAGGAATTGGTGCCCTGCATCGTGATGTGTTGCCTGGCTACTTTGAAACCATGCGCGTGCCGTTGCTCAGCGGACGTTACATCGACGACACAGATCGAACAGGCGGTGAACAGGTTGTTGTCATCAACAATGAAGTCGCACGCAAGTTTTTTCCCAATGAAAATCCCGTCGGTCAGGAAATCAGTTTCAATCGCATCATAAGCGCTACATCAAACTGGTACCGGATAGTTGGTGTTGTAGGAAGCGAGCGACAGTCATCGCTTTCGACGCCTGCGCAACCTGAAATTTTCCAGCCGGCAACGCAGCGAGGAAACAACTCGATGGCTTTTGTGTTGCGCACCAATGGCGACCCGAGAGCAGTAATTCCATTGTTGCGTCAAGCCGTAGCGCAACTCGATCCAAACCTCGCCCTTTCGGAAGTAAAGACCATGAACGAAGTGCGAGATACCGCTTCGTCGCGCGAACGCTTTCTCACTGTCCTGCTGTTTTCGTTTGCGGTGGTCGGGTTTGTGCTGGCTCTGGTTGGTGTGTACGGAGTGATGGCGCGGGTTGCGCGTGGTCGCGTTCGTGAAATGGGAATTCGCATTTCCTTGGGCGCACAGGCGTCGGAAGTGCGGTGGCTGGTCATCAAACGCGGGCTGTCGCTAACGATTGCCGGAGTTGCTGTTGGTTTGGTCGTCGCGTTTGCCAGCACCAGTGTGCTGCGTTCAATGCTCTACGGTATTCAACCAGTGGATCCCTTCACGTTTGCGTTTGTACCGCTGGTCCTGACTTTCGCGGCAGTTGTCGCATGTTGGATTCCAGCGGCCCGCGCCAGCCGTTCAAATGCAATGCAGGCATTGCGTTCGGAGTAGTCCGACAACTCCCGCGAAACTGCCATAGCAATCTCAACAACAATCCTCGTTCGTTATGTGTGAGAAGTCCGTCGGTTTGCGTTTCGATTCTCGCAATTGCGGCAAGCGCCTCTCGCTACTCACTCCGCATTGCCACCAGTGGGTCCACGCGCGTCGCACGCAGTGCCGGCACAAGGCACGCGATAGCGGACGCCGCGAGCAGTATTCCCATTGTTCGTGCCACCACCCATGGGTCGGTTGGCGAAACTTCATACAGTGACGCTGCAATTACCTTACTCAGTGAAATCGAAGTCATAAGTCCGATCAGCAATCCGACAACCGGAAACGCCATTCCTTCGCGAAGAACCAGGCGAATAACTGCGATGCTTGTCGCTCCCAACGCCAGGCGAATTCCCATTTCGCGTGTGCGCTGATTGATAGCGTACGAGACAACGGCGTAAATACCGGTCGCCGAAAGCAGCAGCGCGACAATTGCAAAACCGCCAAACAACATTGCATCGAATCGCTGCCGCACCCACGATTTCCCAATGAGCGACGGCATGGTTTGCATATCAAGAATCGCAACGTCGCGATCCACGAATCGAACCGCACGCCTGATTGCACTCGCTGCCGCCAGTGGATCGCCGGCGGTGCGCACGAATACTGTACGAGAAGCAAAGGTAAACTGCCTGTACGAGGTGTAAAAATCTTCGCGAAATGGATGTTGATCGAGCGGCCGATACGCGACGTCGCCAACTATGCCGACAATTTCTGCGCTCGAATCGGGAGTGTTGAAGATGCTGCCGCCACCAAACCACACGCGTTGGCCAATGGGATTTTCATTCGGCCAGAATTTCCTGGCCGCCGACTGACTGATTACCGCCACGGGCGGATGACCGGCAACGTCGCGATCAGTAAACGTCCGCCCCTGAATGACGGGAATGCCCAGCGTTTTGAAATGGTCGGGTGCGACATAGTGGCGAAGAACTGGCGGTGCGTCATTCGCACCAGGCAACGGCCTGCCAATGATGTACAACGTGCTACTCGCACTTCCACTAACGGGCGCGCCGCCATCAACTGTTGCTGATACCACGCCGGGCAGCGCCGTGATCGACGCGAGCATGCGTGAGATGTACGCGGGCGCGGCCGGTGCGGGCACGTGCGCCTCCTGCACGCGCAGGTCGAACGTGAGCAAGTGCGACGCATCGATTCCCAGGTCAGTTCGCTGCATGCGCGCAAAACTGTCAATCATCAATCCCCCGGCCACCAACAACACTACTGCGAGCGCGGCCTCAATAGCGACAATTACCCCGCGCACATTCGGTTTGCGCAACGTCGGAGCGCCACTCGTAAAGCCGCGCGCGCCGTCACGAAGACTGTGGCCAATGTTGATTCCCATTGCCGCCGTCGCTGGAGCCCAGATCACGAGCAACAACGTCACCACTGTTGTAACCAGCGCAAACAGCAAACTGTTTGCACCAAACGCCGGATCGGAAAATGAGGAAATCGAACTGCGCGAAACGCGTGACGTCCAGAATTCGGCCGGCACTCTCACCGCAATGCTCGTCCAGTAGGCCAACAGTGTTCCCAGTATTCCGCCAGCAACGACCAGCACCACACTATCCGCAATCAACACAGGCATAAGTCGAGACGGCGTCGCGCCCAACGCCGTTCGAATGGCTACTTCGCGCCTCCGCGCTGCAGCGCGCCCCAACAGCAAACTTGCCACGTTGGTGCACGCGAGCAAATGCAGCAATGCAATCGCCGCCAACAGTATGGTGATCGAACGCTGCGTGCCTGGTTGAACACGTACTTCATTGATCGATTGAATCGCCGCGCTCGATACCTGGCCGGAATCCGGATCCTGCATTGGCACCGCTGCAAATACCGCCGAGCCGACCGCGCGCACGTTCATCGATGCGCGCGCGAAGCTCACGTTCGCCTTCAATCGGGCGACAACAGCAATGAAGTTCTGATCCGTTGTGAGATAACCCGGATACGTCAGCGACGGCGCCAGCGTTGTCGGAATCCAGATCTGCGCCGTATTGGTAAGTCCGCGAAAATTTGGCGGTGCCACACCAACTATTGTCAGCTCCCGGCCGTTGATGCTCACAGACTTGCCAATGATCGCGCTGTCACTCGCAAATCGTCGTGTCCACAATTCGTCCCCAATTACAGCAATCGCATGAGCGCCCTCTCCGATATCATCGCCAGCAACAAATAGTCGGCCTCGCGCGGCGCGTGTTTGCAACAACGAAAAATATTCTGGCGAGACGATCTCGCCATCCAGTCGCTCTGCTTCGTCACCACCGGTGAGCGTGAGCGTCGCTGCGGTGAAATTCGCAACGCTGGAAAAATCCGTTCCTTGCTGTCGCAACAGTTGAATGCGCTGATACGACCATCGCATTCGCTGCAACGGTTGCCCCGCCACCGCATGCGTGCTGCTCACCAATACAACATTGGCCGCGTCGGCAAACGGAGGCTGCCGCCACAAGGCCGCGTCGGCCAACCCGAACGCGGTGGTTAGCGCCGCGATTCCAATCGCGACCGTGAGCACAATTGACAGGCTGATGCTGCGTTCGCGGATAACAGAGCGGAGCAACTGGGGCAAATGCATCGACGGAGTTCCGAAGGGGTCAGCCATTGGATGCCGGTCGAGGTGTCGATGTTACACCGCCGTGCCCACAACCGTGAGCACCGAACGCGCAGCCAACACGATGCGGCCGAGACTAGCCTCATTGCGGTTATAGCCATTGACAATATAACCATAGTGGATATAGTACTGTCATGAGCCACTCTTCCGAAGACGTCGATGCCTTGCTGCCACTCCCGGCCGCCACGTTCCACATCCTGCTCGCCGTCACGCAAGACGACCGCCACGGCTACGCAATCATTCAGGAAGTTGAGAAGCTCACGTCCGGCGAACTTCGCCTGAGCGCCGGAACGTTGTATCGCTCCATTCAACGCATGCTCGAACAGGGGCTCATTCGCGAAACGCGCGAGCGGCCGGCGCCAGAGCTCGATGACGAACGCCGTCGATACTATCGCATTACTCCGTTCGGTGCGGCGGTCGCTCGCGCGGAGGCGCGACGCATGCTCGACCTCGTACGAATTGCTCGCGCGCAAGGACTCAATCTCGGAAAAATCTGATGCGATTCCATTCATTGCTGCTGCGACTGTACCCGAAGTCATTTCAAAACGAATATGGCCACGAAATGCGTTCGGTGTTCAAGGCGGGCCGGAGAGAAGTGTCCGGTGTGTTGCCAGTGTTGTTGTTCTATCTGGAGAGTATCGCCGAATTGGTGCAAAGTGCCGCATCGGCGCACCGAGATATTCTGCAGCAGGATTTACGATCGTCGTTTCGTCTGTTCTATCGTTCGCCGGCGTTCACCATCACTGCAATTGTCGTAACGGCACTGGGAATTGGCGCAAACACTGCCGCCTTCTCAATTGTCGACTTCGTTTTCATTCGGCAGCTGCCCTACGCCGATGCCGATCACATCGTAAAGTTGATGCAGGGTACCGGCGGTGCGATGGGCGCTACAAATCAAACTGCCCCGGCTTTGTATCGCGATTGGAAGGCCACGGCAAGCTCGTTCAGCGCAATGGGCGCTTACTACGGCTCGTCAGTGAATCTTCTCGGCAAGGGAGATCCGCAGCGCGTCGATCGCGCAGCTGTAACCGCAAGCCTGCTCCCAATACTCGGCGTGCAACCGGCGCGCGGGCGATTCTTTTCGGAAACAGAAGAGCGTACTGGAGCGCGGGAAGTCATCATCAGCTACGGTCTGTGGCAATCACAATTCGGAAGTGACGAAGAAGTTGTCGGTCGCAGCATGCTTCTGGATGGCAATCCCACTGTCGTTGTTGGAATCATGCCTCCCGACTTTCATTTCCCCAGTCGCGAAACGGCTGTCTGGACCCTGATTCCGCCCGAGGAATCGAACGATGCCGATCGCACAAACACTTATTGGGTTGCACTCGGAAGATTGCGAACGGGCACGACGGTTGAGCAGGCGAATGCGGAGATGAACGTCATCGCCGGACATCTCGATGAACAGTATCCCAAAGGAGATGTAAAGAGCGGAGTAGTTGTTTTTCGTCTGCGTGACGAGTTCTCGACGCAGTCGCGACTGCTGTTGTTTGCATTGTCAGGCGCAGCGGTGTGTGTGCTGCTCATTGCGTGCGCGAATCTCGCCAATCTTCTGCTGGCGCGCGCACTCACGCGCCAACGCGAGCTGCTTGTTCGTTCGGCTTTGGGTGCCGGTCGCGAAAGACTGGTTCGTCAGTCGATGACGGAGAGTCTGTTGCTCGCGATTTTCGGTGGGGCGTTTGGCATAGCGCTCGCGTACGCCGCGCTTCCATTGCTCTCACGTCTCGTGCCCAACTCTTTGCCCATTGCGCAATCGCCGACGATTGATTTTCGCGTTGTACTGTTCGCGATTGCACTCACTGCGCTTACTGGAATTGGTTTTGGCGTTCTACCTGCCTGGCGTTCGGCGAGCAAGCTCGATTTAAGTGGTCTGCGTGAAGGCGCGCGTTCAGGTGGTGGTCGCCGAGAGCGTGCGCGATCGATTCTGGTAGTCGTTGAAGTGATGGCGTCGGTTGTGCTCCTGATATCATCAGGACTGCTCATGCGCGCGCTGCTCAAATTGCAAGACGTCGATCCCGGTTTCAAAGCGGAAAGTGTACTCACTCTGCGCACCGCGCTTCCGCTTCCGAAGTACGATTCAACTGCGCTGCGCGTGCGCTTCTATCGTGACGTGCTCACTGAAATCCGAGCAATTCCCGGCGTTTCGAGTGCCGCCTACATCACGGGCTTGCCAATGTCGATGACGGGCGGCATCTGGCCCGTTGTTCCTCAAGATCAACCCAGCGCTTCGGTGCGCCCCTCCGGCGCAAGCAGTCGCTATGTCACTCCGGGATTCTTTGCGGCGTTTGGCATCCCAGTCAAACTGGGGCGAGACATCAGCGACGACGACGACATGAGCAAACCATATGTCGCGGTTGTCAGCGAATCGTTTGTCAAGAAATTCTGGCCCAACCAAAATCCACTGGGCAAGAACTTCAAGTTCCTGAATGTGAACCGCACGGTAATTGGTGTCGTGGGTGACATTCGTGTGCGCGGCCCCGAGCGTACGAGTGAACCGCAAGTGTACCAATCCGATCAGCAAGTACGAAACGCGCAGAGCAGCTTCTTTTACCCCAAGGACCTGGTCATTCGATCGACGCTGTCGACTGCAACGTTGGTACCGGCGGTGCGACGTATCGTGCAGCGAATCGACCCGCAGCAGCCCATTTCCAACGTGAAAATGTTGTCGGATGTTGTGGGAGATGTGACGGCGGCACGTGCTGTTCAGGTGCGCGTGTTAAGTGCGTTTGCGGCCATTGCATTCCTGTTGGCGGCATTCGGCATTCACGGACTTCTCGCTTTTTCTGTGTCGCAGCGTCAGCGCGAAATTGGCGTGCGACTTGCTTTGGGCGCACAACGTGGTGAAATCGTGCGCATGATCGTACGTCGAGGCGCGGTGCTGGCGCTGGCCGGTGTCATTCCGGGGATAGTAATTGCGTACGCTGCCGGACGTGCCATGCAGAGTTTGTTGGCGGGAATCAATCCGGCTGACGCGAGAACATTTGCTGCGGCCGCGCTGCTCTGTGGCGTCATGACAATTCTCGGCAGTGTGGTGCCGACGATGCGCGCCGTGCGAGTTGATCCAGCTACGGCGTTTCGTGCGGAGGTGTAAAGAGCTAAATCCGAATCCCGCTGCGCAACAACTGCGTACCTCGACCCGCGCGGCCACATCGCCGAGATTGACGTACAACAGATAGCGCCTATTGGCTGTGTGCACGGCCACGTAATCACCATCGGATTCAAACCGCATAATGTCCCCGATTACAATCGGAATGATGTTGCCACGATCACGCACGAAGATGCGATTCAGTACGGTCGCTTCAGTCTTTGCGAATGCCAAACGTTCAGTGATCGATGCGCTGTCGCTGATGCGTGCTCTCTCATCGCTTGCAATTCCCTCGGTTACATTCCGGTCCGGCTACTGGGCACTCTTGTCGAGTTCCTTCTTGAATTCCATCGCGGCTTCACGCCCCCACGCCGGTGCGAGCGGCGCTGGTTTATCCGTTTCAAATGCCTTCATCGCACGATCAAGCAAAACGCGCGCCTTATCAGCACCGCCACCGTACTCCACCGGCGTCCTGAATGTGCCCACTGCTTCCATGTACAACACGCGTGGATTGTTCGGACCAAGCTGGCGTGCGTGCGCAGCGAATTCGCCCAGTTGCGGACCCAGTGTCATCGCCTGAGACGGGTCGAGCGCCAACCGAAAACCGTTTAATGCGTACAACAACGACCACGTTTCCGGCCATTGCAATTTGTCACTCGATACTTGCAAATCGGCAACGGCTTTTTCGATGAAGGGCGACGCGGCCTGCAAATTGGTGCCCATTGTGATGAGGGCCTGACGATAACGTGCGTAGCCACGATAGTGCAGAACGTATGCATCGTTGGGAAATGCAATGAGCGCGCGATCAAGAAGCACGACTGCGTTGCCGAGTCGTGCGGTGTCGTTCGTAAGTGCGGCTTTGTCAATCTCGACGCGAGCCGAGTCAACAAACTTTGCTGCGGGAGTTTGTGCTGAAAGCGAATTGGCAGCGATCACCGACAGCGCGGCAACGATCAGAGAGGGTTTCATTGTTTGGCCTGAAGTGATAAGTTGGCACCGATAGATATGGTGCGATTAACATAGCTGCGAACAGGAATGCGTGTTGCGTAGTCGGTCGACCACGTGTAGCCGAACGTGTTGATCTGATTGAAGATGTTATTCTGCCCCGCGAATACAACAAGGAATCTGTCTGCACCAAATGGACGTGTTTTGCTTACCGACATATCCGTGCGACTGAACGAGGGCAACCTCTCGTTGTTCGGTGACGCGTAAACAGGTACATACACATGCTCGGCGTCGCTGAACGTCGCGCCAGCGATATCGGTGAACGGCCGGCCCGTCGCGACCTTATACGCAACACCAGCACTGAAACCCGATCGCCATTGCTTCTGCGCAATGGCCGTCACGCTGTTTGTAATGTCAAACGAAGCCGGTGCATCGAGACCAGTATTAGCGTCATTGCGACGCGATGATGAAAGACTGTAGGTCAGTCGCAAGTTTACTCTCTTCGGGCCAATCGTGCGCGCAAACAGATCTGGGCCATGGGCACGGCCACGAAGCCCTGCAACTGTCACGTATGAACGCGTGAGTCCAACGAGATCTTCGTACGACTTGCTCCACCCTTCCAATCGAATCTGCTTCTGCTCCTCGCCAATTTGCACGCCCGCAATTGCCATGTTGGCGCGCAACTCGGGGAGTTTGTCTCCCACACTCAATCGATCGAGAAACGCCGGGTCGGCTGTTTGGTGATACAACCCCCACGAAGCCGTGAGTGTAATCGCGCCATACGGCACGTACGCAAACGAAACGCTTGGGTCTGTCGTACGAGTTGTTGAAACGCCGGAACGGTTTGATCGCACCCCCGCAATGAATTCCGTCCGGCTCGTTGAGCGTGTATCAAACGACACGAACAGCGCACTGCGCGTTCGTGCATCATTCAGCGAGGTAGAAACGGTCGGTGCGCCGCGAGCGCCGTCATACGGATTGGCGGGAAAGGTGCCGTATGCTCCCTTCGATTCATCACGCGAAAAGCCGGCAGTCGAAGCGCTTGCCAATGGGCGCCAAATACCAATCGAATCGGACCACGATGCAACGAGCACGTCGCTCGAACGATTGCTTGAAAACACACTGGTGTACGCGGGATCGACGACGGGAACTCCGAATGCGTTCTTCTGCACGAGCCCAAAGATTTTTACACGTCCTGTTCGACGGTATTCCCACGACGCCAATCCGCTGGTAACCCTGCCGTGTGGCGTCGGCGAGAATCCGCGTGGATTCCCGTTTACGCGCAACATGAAATCGAGAGCGGTGGCGCCCAGTGTAGCAGTGAAGCCCAAGCCTTTGCGGAGCGCCAATCCGCCACCCAATGTCAACCCCAATATTGATGCGTTGATGCTGGTGTACGATCGCGCCGGCCTACCTAACGTGCGCAAATCCACAACACCGCTCAAAACATTGCCCCACTCTGCGCCAAATCCGCCGGAGAGAAATGCCATCGAACTCGTAAGAAACGGATTCACGGTGCCGCCAACACTGCCCGTTGGCGCTTCGAATTGATAGGCACTGAACAATGGGACTCCATCAACAAACATGCGCGTTTCAGTAAAGTCACCGCCGCGCACGAATAGCCCCGATCCCTCGTCGACGTTCTGCACACCAGGTAACGTCTTGATGGCACCGCTGATGTCGGCGTTCGAGCCGGGAATGCTCGCGACTTCGATTGGCGTCAACGTTGTCTTGCATTCAGCGTTTGCAATGTAGCGGCCCGCCTGAACGGAAATTGGAACGAGTTCGCTGAAAGGTTCCAGAGAAATTGTCAACGAATCCGTATCACCAACCGACTATCGCGCCACTCCCATTAACAACGCCTGCAATGCGGCTATCCAGGCCGCCACCAATACCAACGCCCGTGCCCAGTTAAGCGCCGCCCACAGTCGCGCGCGAAACACCAGTTTCCGTTGATCCATCTGCGCACCTGTCGCAAACGAGATCAACGTTGGCACGAAATACGCCATCGTCACGACAAACACTGCGCTGCTCGCAACCGACGCAAACAGCCAGAGCTGGAGTGTATCAGCTACGTTTTCCCACGCAAAATACAAATTCGCAATCGACAACACTCCAACAATTGGGGTCAATAGCATCCAGAATCGACGCCCGGCATCAATCCGCATTGGTGGATTGAAGAACTCGATTGTCGCTTCAGGTGCGTCGTGAATCCACAGCGGCACAATGACGCGCGCCTCATACAATCCTGCGCCAATCTGTAATCCAAGCCCGATGACGAGACTAAACAGCAACCAGTGCGAAAGACCCATCGGTTAGTCTTGGTTTAGGGTGATTGATGCCGCGGCGGGAAGATCAATCACAGACGAATGGGCGTCAATTGAGGTCACTCGAATTGTTGCTCCGAGGCTTTCGGGACGTCGCGGCGGCACCATCTCGATGAACCCATGCCGGGAGCCGTGACCATGACCCCGTGACCAATGCCGAAGGGGCCCCGCTACCGCACGAATTCAAGGCAACAAAAAAAGAGGCCTTCGCGTGAAGTCCTCTTTTCTTAAGCGGGATGTTGACTAGTTCTTGCGTCGACGACGAGCAGCAAAGACAGCAAGAAAGCCGGCGCTCATGAGCACGATGGTTGACGGCTCTGGCATAGTGGTTGTTGGTCCGAAATTGAACTGCGTTTGCAGACCGAAGTCTTCGAAGCGACTACCGAAATCCTGCGCTCGGCTGAATGCGCCGCCCGCGTCGACATTGTTTGATTTGTAGCCGACAGAGGTGGTGGCGCCGCCGCCACTGATTCGGAAGTCCAGAAGGAGGGTTACCCGCCCCAAGGACGTAATTGAACGCGTTTTGTGCCGCAAATGTCAGTACATTCGGTGCGGTGGTGTTAGCGCCAATCACGTAAGTTCCGAACAAAATGTTATTCGCACCGCGGTTGGAATAGAAGTTGGAAGTGCTGAGCGCGTTGACCGCGACCGAAGTGGTCGAAACGAACAGGCTATATGTTCCAGTACGCAAATCGCTGCTCTCGCCGAAATCGTCGAGAAAAAAACTCACCGACTGCAGGTTGCCCCCTGATGAGAAATTCGACGAGGCGTACACCTGCTGGTACACAGTGCCGACGCCAACAAAAGGTCCGCCAAACGGAAAAAAGTTTCCACCGGTGCCGGTACCAACGAGCTGCGCTTCGGTGATGGACGGCATCATAGCCAATGCGGCAGCGGCAATGACGCTGATCATGCGAATCTTCATTTGTGCAATTGGAGTGGGTGGGGTGGGCCGTGTGATTTATCAACATAACTCGGCATTTATCGTGCCGTGGCCTCAGCGCGCCCTCCCCGGCTTCACCCAATACGGAAACTCCGCGCGGTCCAGCACACCCGTCATGTCCATCGCCGCCTCCTGTATGACATCTTTCGCATCAGTCACCGCCTGGTTGTAAATCGTCGGACCAATTTCTGCAATCACGAAATCGAG
>JBDUAX010000477.1:0-3645 GCA_040004455.1 Gemmatimonadaceae bacterium | reverse complement strand
GTGATCGAATGAGTAGTAGCCTTTGGTCGAACCCTTTCCAAAGCGTCGCAGGTACTGCGCACCATTGTCCGTAAGCACATCGTGCTCGCCGGGAACCCAGAACACTTCTCCTGTCTTAATGCCCTTGATGACCTCATTCGCTGTATCAAACTCTTCAGCCTTTGACAGCTGAGTGATGTCCCCTGTGTGCAACACAAGCGCAGGGGGCGTTGGCAATGCATTCAGCCTGTCTACGGCCATGCGCAACGTGGCCGTTACATCCTGATTCGCAGCTTTGTTGAACCCAATGTGGCTATCACTGATTTGCGCAAAGAACAACGTCTTCTTTTCTGCGTCCGACAATTTGTCGATCGCGTTCATTGCAAACGCTTTGGGAACTCCCCCGCTGATGGCCCAAACAACGCCCGTGCCGGCCCACGCCATGCAGCGCAGGAATCCGCGTCGGTCTACGCCGTCGTTTTCGTGGTTATGTTCGTCGTGCGCATGATGGTGATGATCGACACTGTTGCTATTGCTCATAGGAAAGACGCTCCGGCGCGCTGTTATCGTGAAGTCGGCGTGTCAGTTGCGTTTGTCACAACTCCAACCACCGCTTCAACAAGAACCGGAACGCTGCGTAGAATATTCCCGGGGGCCACAGCGGCGGGCTTGGGAAAGACCGTCCCTCTGTCCGGGAAAACTTCTGGAATTTTTCGGGAATATTTCCGAATTCCGCCAGTCTATACTCTGAGGCCTTTGCTAACTGTTGATGGATCCAGCTGAACAATCGCGTTTCGAACGATTGGTTCTGTGTCATCTCGACGCAGCGCATAATCTCGCGCGCTATCTCACCGGCGACGCCGCCGATGCCGACGATGTTGTGCAGGAAACTTTTCTGCGCGCGCTCCGGCATTTTCACGGATTCGCTGGTGATGATGCGCGTGCCTGGTTGCTCGTGATCGTGCGAAACACTTCATACGATTTTCTTCGCAAGAAGATGCGCGGGCGATTCGTTTCGATCGATGAAGTTCCCGACCTGGCCATCAGCGATGACAGCCACGCCACCAACGTCGATCAGCAACTCGACTGGGCGCGCGTTGCGCAGGCCATGCAATCGTTACCGCTGGAATTTCGCGAAGTCATCGTGCTGCGCGAGATCGAAGGGCTTTCGTACGCTGAAATTGGAGAGATCACGGGGATTGCTGCAGGCACTGTGATGTCGCGCTTGTCGCGCGCACGGAAGCGCCTCAAATCAATTCTCGCGCAAAAACAGTCGGCATCGTCTGATAGGGAGGCGAGGTAAGATGAGTTGCGCAAACGTACCCGTTGAGCTGGAAGCGTACGCAGACGGGGAACTCGACCTGGAACGCGATATCGCGGCGATTGCACGCATTGCCGATCATCTGATAACCTGCGCCGACTGCCGCGCGGAAGTCAGCAGCATCAAGCAACTCAGTGCGTCTCTCCGAAAGCACCTGCCGCGCCATTCGGCCAATGACATGCTGCGCATGCGAGTGCACAACATGATTGAACTCGCCAACGTGCCGGCCGCTTCAACCCTTTCACCAGCACAGCGGACAACGCCGACCACTTCAATTGCTTCTGCGCGCACGACTGGCTCGCTTCGCAACTGGAGAACATTGGCACTGGCCGCCATGGCGCTTTTTGCAATTGTTACCGCTCACGACGTGGCAACATCGAATGCAAAACGAGGCGCAGGCGACGGTGTCAATCAGGACCTTATCAGCGCGCACATTCGCTCGTTGATGTCCGATCACCTCGTGGACGTGCCATCGAGTGATCGGCATACTGTCAAACCGTGGTTCGAGGGGAGAATCAATTTCTCACCGGCGGTGTTCGATTTCGCAGCGGACAGTTTCCCGCTCGCGGGAGGGCGACTGGACTATGCCACGGGGCACGCAATGGCGGCCGTTGTGTTTCACCGCGGACAACATGCAATCAATCTCTTCATCTGGCCGTCCGATTCCGCGGATGTCGATGTTAGCTCGACCTCAAAAGACGGTTACAACATTTCCACCTGGCGGCGCAATCATCTCCGCTACTCGGCGGTATCTACGCTTAATAGCGGATCGCTGGCGCAGTTCGCGGCGTTGTATGTAGCGCGTGATTCGGTGACGGGCGCGGTGCAGCGGTAAAATACGTTCAACGTAAATGCGATCCTGGTCCGATTTCGGCAAGCAACCTGAAGAGTTTACGCTTCAACAACTTCCACTGAGGAACATTATCGACCTTGGCGTCGGGGTAGTCAAACACGTGACTCTTTGGCACGAGCTTCACGATGCGATTTTCGCCGAGTCGCACGTTGAGAAGTTCACGTTGTGCCTCCATGAAGATCCTGATGCGACCATCGCTGATCGCGTCGCTGGCCGTACTCACCAGCAGATCAGCACGAAATTCATCTTCCCGACGCACGAATTCATCAATTGACGAATCCCAGTGCCAGCCATCGGAGTACACCGTGCGGTCTTTCCAGCTGAAATCGGGCAACTCAATTCTTGACTTCAGTTCATAAACGGAATATCCCTTTCGCAATGCTCCAAAATTGAATCCGAGGGTTTGTTCAAGCACACTTTCACCCCGATGCGCGACCGATTTATAGGTCGTGACATAGCCGCCCAGCTGTTTGAGCGCTTTATGCCCTATGCCAATAGAATTTTGCTTTTCCATGATTAAAGATGCGCTTTCGTGAGTTAAACATCAAACGCGATGCAGCGGGTCGACCTTACTTTTTCAGCAGCTCGGCCGGAGTCCAGGGCTTTGTTCGCCCCTGATGTTGGAGCCGTACGCGCGCGACGGTGACGGCGGTTACGGGAGCAGCCTTGTTGCCCCACGACTTACGCACATAGGTAGCCACTGCCGCGAGATCTTCGTCTTTGAAGGTTGGCCCCCACGTTGGCATGGCGCCGTTGAACATCTCCCCTTCTACCTCAATTTCTCCAACGACGCCGTGCAGAATGATGCGAATGAGTCGTTCTTCGCTGCCGACTACCCAGTCGCTGTTCACGAGTGGCGGAAATTGTCCAACGACGCCCTGCCCGTTGGCCATGTGACACGCAATGCACGTCGCAGCGTAAATTGTCGCGCCGTTTGGTACCGCCGTTTGGGCGCAAATATTGGTCGTTGAAAGTGCAACGCAAGCGAAGACTCCAAATGCAACACAACGAATAATGTGCATGCGAAGATCACTTAGTGCTTGCGACATGCGGTTGGATCGGCTTTGACGAAGTACGCGCGATAGTTCGCGTCTTTCGGGTTCATGCAGCCTTTCAGATTCACGATTTCCACCTTGCGAAAATCGATGGGCGCACTTTCTGCCTGAAGGACGATGTAACCCTCGCTCAACATTTTGCCGTTGACCAGCACACCGGGGTTCGTGTTGTTTGCGTTGCCGCCCCCCATTTGCGGCTTGTTGTACACCAGCACGGTGTCACCGTTTACGATGTGCTTCACGACTGAATCGCCGAGTACCATGGCTTCCAATCGTACCCAGCTGTCGCCGTCGTAGGTGACTGAAGTGGAATTGATGCAATGCGATGTGATCAACTTGTCGTTCATAACGAGATTGGTACCTGGTGTGCACACATTGCCATTCGTGCGTGTGCCGCTGCCCAACCCGCCCAGTATTTGCACTTCCATCGAGATTGG
>JBDUAX010000476.1:0-3652 GCA_040004455.1 Gemmatimonadaceae bacterium | reverse complement strand
TGCAGAAGCTCGGGCCGATGGAAAATTTGCTCAAGCTTCTGCCTGGCGTGAATTCCAAGATGTTGAGTCAGGCGAAGATGGACCCGAAGCGTATGAAGCATGTTGAGGCGATCGTGCTTTCCATGACGCCGGCAGAACGCAAGAAACCTGACATTCTGAACGGATCGCGCCGAGCACGCATTGCGAAGGGCTGCGGTCGTCCGGTGAGCGAAATCAACAAGCTGCTTGAGCAATTCAAGGGCATGCAAAAGATGATGAAGAAGATGGGTAACGGGCCGGGTGGCGGCAGTGGCAAGGGTGGAATGCCGCGCATGCCGTTTGGTGGCGGTGGCGGTGGAATGTTTGGCCGCTAGTAGTTGTTGTTCACAGTTGTTGGGCGCAGGTGCAGGTGAGGGTGCAGGACAACGGGTGCGAATTGGAACTGCCAGTCTCGCGATGAGCCCGCAGCAGTAAATACCGAAGCACAGGACTAAGAACATGGCCGTAAAGATTCGTTTGCGTCGCGAAGGACGCAAAAAGACTCCGATGTACCGCATTGTGGTTGCCGATTCCAAGGCGCCGCGCGATGGCAAGTTCATCGAGATCATTGGTCAGTACCAGCCGCGCTTCGGTGGAGAGAATGCTCTCAACTTGCAGCTCGACCGCGTGAACTACTGGATGGATGTCGGCGCTGAGCCGTCGGACACGGTGCGTTCGCTGTTGCGTCGTGCGGGTGTTTTGAAGGTGCGTCACGAAGCCCGCTTGGGGGAGAAGTTGAAGGCTGCCGCCGTCGCTGTTCCGTCTGATTCAGAGCCGAAGGCGTAATCCGCTTGCATGTCTGAGTTGGTAATTGTTGGACGAGTGCGTCGTGCGCATGGTGTGCGCGGCGCGCTCGCGGTGGAAAGTTTGATAGACTCGCCGGATGCGATCTTCGTGTCCGGCGGTGTTGTTTATGCGGGTGACCGCGCGGGAAAAGAAAGCCGTGAAGGTGCGCTGCACATTGTTGACGGTCGCCCAATGAACAACGATTGGTTGGTACAGGTTGCGGAAATTGATGATCGCGATGTCGCTGCGAATTGGCGCGGGCGATATTTGTTGGCCGACGCGTCGTTGCTCAGTGAAGACGACGAGAGCGTGACGAGTTTGCTGGCGTACGTTGGCTATCAAGTGGAAATGGATGGCCGCGGAGTGATGGGAACCGTGCGTGATGTGTATTCGGCGCCGCAAGGGCCGCTCCTTGAAGTGCAGACCGATAATGGTATGCCGCTCGTGCCGTGGCGCCAGGAAATTGTGCGCAACGTTGATGACGAAAAAAAGTTGGTACAGTTGTACGCGTTGGATGGGTTGCTGGACGGTTAATGCTGCGCATCAACATCATCACGCTGTTCCCGGATTTCTTTGCGGGGCCGTTGTCGTTAAGCATTCCGGCGCGTGCGAAGGCCGCTGGTGGCGTTGAATATCACTTGATCAATCTGCGCGAGTTCACGCACGACAAGCACCGCACTGTTGACGATTACGCGTTTGGTGGCGGCCCGGGTATGGTGATGAAACCGCAGCCATTTTTCGAGGCCGTCGACAGCATTCAGGCAAAGGCGCCCATCGTTCTGATGTCGCCGCGCGGCAAGCGATTTTCACACGCCGACGCCGTGCGCTTTTCTCAGTGTGAAGAAATCACATTCCTCTGCGGTCACTACAAAGACGTCGATGAGCGCGTGGCGACACACCTTGCGACCGAAGAAATTTCACTCGGTGATTACGTATTGAGCGGCGGCGAACCCGCAGCACTCGCAATTGTTGATGCAATTGTGCGATTGCTTCCGGGAGCAATATCCGATTTGGAAAGCGCGCGCGGCGATTCGTTTTATGATCGCGGAATAAGTGCGCCAAGTTACACACGGCCACCTGAGTACCGCGGTGCAACTGTTCCGGAGGTATTATTGAGTGGCGATCACAAAAAAATTGAAGCATGGCGCGAAGCGGAGTCGCTGCGGCGAACGCGTGAAGCGGAAGCGCGTAATCGCGCAGAAATCGTGACCCGAGAGCAGGGTATCGCTGTTCGTGAGAGTAGGATCGCCGAGTTGGAGGCAGCGAGCGCCAGGCAGGGGGATAAGCGAGCCAGGCGCAGAGCAAACAAGAAACGCATGGAGTAGCTCATGACGAAGTTCATGAATTGGAAAGCAGGTCGTTACGCTACGATATTGATTGTCGGCGCGAGCCTGGCTGCTTGCAGCTCTACGCCGGGCGACCCCGGCACGTCGTCGCCGGCCACGATCACCTCGCTGCCGCGCGCGCTGACGGCCACCGAAGCCATAATTCGCGATGCAGCCAATGATTTCTCGTTTGCGTTAGCGGCATCAGTAAATGATTCGCTGTTAACATCGAACACGTTCATTTCACCGTTAAGCGCGTCATTCGCGCTGGGCATGACAATGAATGGCGCCGCAAATCAGACGTTTACGGAAATGCGTTCGGCACTGCAGTTGCGAACGCTGAGCCAGGAGGAAATAAACAACGGTTATAACACGTTGCTGAATTTATTGGTTGGGCTCGATCCTTCCGTAAAATTTCAGATTGCGAATTCTATTTGGTACCGCAACACATTTCCGGTGAGGGCGACGTTTGTTGATACAACGAAGAAATATTTCTACGCCAGCGTGCAACCTCTCAATTTCAGCGATCGCAGCGCATCGTTGGAATTGATCAACAATTGGGTGTACGCATCGACAAACGGAAAAATCACCAAAGTGTTGGACACGATCACTGATGATCAAGTAATGTTTCTGCTCAATGCGATCTATTTCAAGGGAAGTTGGCGCGAAAAGTTCGATGCGGCGCTCACCGCGCAAAGCCAGTTCACCACGGCAAGCGGTGCCACGCAACCGGTTCAGCTCATGCATCGAACTGCAAGCATGTCGTACAAGGAAACTGCGACGTACCAGGCAATCGATTTGCCGTATGGCAATAGCGCGTTCGCGATGACCGTCGTGTTACCAAAAGCCGGCTACGATGTGAATCTGGTATCGCGAAGCTTTACGAGCACCAGCTGGCAGGCGCTGACGAGCTCGATGGGCTCGACCATGGTCGACCTTGCATTACCCAAAATTAAACTGTCGTATGAGCGGCAACTGAATGCCGACCTCAAGGCGCTCGGAATGTTGGCGGCGTTCACCAACGCGGCGGATTTCTCCAAACTCTCGACGCAATCCGTACAGATCAGCTTCGTCAAGCAAAACAGCTTTGTCGACATCAACGAAGAGGGCACCGAGGCCGCCGCCGTCACTACGGTGGGCGTAACCACGACCTCGGCCCCGTTGTCCGTTACAATGCGCGTCGACCGTCCTTATTTATTCTTCATTCGCGAAAGGTTGTCGGGCACGGTGATTTTCATGGGGAAGATTACGGGAGTGCCTCAATAGCACGATTACGCCACGGCTGGCCGTTGGACGGCCGCGCAGTCTCTGCATAATTTGCAGCGTTCCCCACCGAGAACCCAAATCATGCCGACCTCTGTTGCCTCCAAGCCGTTTTCTGAGCAGCTGAAGACGGAGTTCGCGCTGCGGCTGCCGTGACGACTGCCACCGTTACCGACATCCTCGTTGACCTCCAGCAAGGGCGCGAGGGGGCCATGGAACGCCTCATACCAATTGTTTACGACGAACTGCGCTCATTGGCG
>JBDUAX010000475.1:0-3652 GCA_040004455.1 Gemmatimonadaceae bacterium | reverse complement strand
TCAGCAGCATCACCACCACGGCCACCGCGACCACCGCCACCACCACGACCGCCACGCCCACCTGCAGGCGCAGCCGATGCGGTCGTTGCAGCTTCAGCAGCTGATGTCACACGGAAGCTCTTGTCGGCCGGCTGGGATTCGGTAGCACCACCAAACCCGCCAAACCCACCACGGCCGCCGCGCCCCCCGCCTGGGGCCGCGAGGTTGGTTGGAATGGCTTCGAACGCCTCACCACCTTCATCCATGCGCACCGCCCAGCTCGTTCCCTTGCTGTTCGTGCGAGTCGAAGTGAAGTAGAGAGTCTTGCTGTCATCGGACCACCGCGGCGAAGTGCTTTCGAACCCCGGCGATGTCATGCGACGCGACGCACCACCTGAGACCGGTTGAATCCAGATTTCCGTATGCCGCGCATTCTTTGCTTCAAGAACCGTGGTCACGGTGAAGGCAATCGTGTTGCCATCAGGAGAAAGGGTCGGACCTGCGACGCGCGCGATGCGATACCAGTCCTGAACCGTGAACGCGCGCCCTTGAGCGGACAGCGTAACAGCCGATGTGGAAAGGAGCGCGAGGGGTAGGATGACTCGCGTAGTAATGCCCTTCATTCTTGTAGCTCCGGAGGATGGGGAGGGTATGTAAGAATACGCGATTCCCATTGAAAATGATGGGGTGACTGCGGTCACAGAGGTATTGCAGTGCCGCGCGGAATTCGTTTTCTCTTCCTGAGCGGGTCAATGGCGGTCCGCAGAAGCGCATTTTAGAGGAGCGAGTTCTGGATATCCCGCAAACTCACCAGTCAGGCATCATCGAGGAAATTACCGACGCGTTTTTCGTCGTTGATGCAGATTGGCGTTTTACGTTTGTGAATTCGGAAGCGGCAGCCTGGTGGAAGCGTGATGCGCAGGAATTGATCGGGCGTGATATGTGGGTGGAATTTCCGCAAATGGTTGGATCGGTCTTTGAACCTGCTTATCGTCGCGTTGCGCGCGAGCATTCTCCTCTCGCAATGCATGCGTTTTACGACGTCACGAATTTGTGGTATGAGTTACGCATTTTTCCAATGAACGGCGGCATCGCGGCGTCGTTTCGTGACACAACTGCCGAACGCACCGCGTCTCAACAATTGCAACGTCTGTCCGACGAATCAGACAAGCAGCGTCGGTTGTTTCAAACCATGTTGTCGAGCACCGCCGATTTCAATTACGTGTTCGACCTGGAAGGACGATTCACATATGTGAACAGCGCGCTGCTTGAGCTCTGGCAAAAGACATTACCCGAGGCGGTTGGAAAGAACTTTTTCGAACTCGATTATCCGGCGGACCTGGCGACTCGGTTGCAGGAGCAGATTCAACAGGTCATTCGCACGCAGGAACCGATGCGCGACGAGACACCGTACACGAGTGCGTTTGGCACGCGCGCTTACGAATACATTTTCAATCCGGTGATCGACAAAAAGGGCGAGGTTGAAGCCGTAGTTGGCTCGACGCGCGACATCACGGATAGAAAACGTTCCGAGATGGCGCTCCGGGAAGATGCCAAGCGCAAAGACGAGTTCATTGCCACACTCGCGCACGAGTTGCGTAACCCGCTCGCACCCCTGCGCAATGCACTTGAAGTCAGTCGCATGGCGAAAGGCAATGATCATATGACCGGCTACGCGTTTGACATCATGGAGCGGCAGCTTTCACACATGGTGCGACTTATTGACGATCTGCTCGACCTTAGTCGGCTCACCACTGGTCGAGTTGAGTTGAAAGTGCAATCGATCGATCTCGCGGAAGTGCTGCACAGTGCGATTGAAACAGCGCGCCCGCATATCGACGCGGCCGGACACCAACTCGTGATTGACGCACCAGATGAAACCTTCTGCGTGAACGCAGATAGCACGCGACTGGCGCAAGTGTTTTCCAACCTGTTGACGAACGCAGCGAAATTCACGCCGCGCGGCGGAAAGATTTTGCTGACCGTGCAACATGATACCGACGACGTACTGGTGACGGTGAAAGACAACGGCATCGGACTGGAACAGGAAACACTCGATCGCGTTTTTGAGATGTTCGCGCAAGTGGATACCGGTCTGGAGCGCACGCACGGCGGATTGGGAATTGGTTTGTCACTGGCAAAAGGCATAGTGAAATTGCACGGTGGATCCGTCGTCGCGCGCAGTGCTGGCAAAGGGTTCGGCAGCGAATTCGTGGTGCGTTTGCCGTTGACTGGCCACAAAGTCGGGCACGCGCCATCACTCGCTCCAGTGCCTCGGGGAAAAACGAAGCGTCGCATACTGGTAGCTGATGACAACATCGACGCCGGTGGCACGCTCGTAGTAATGCTCAACCTCCTCGGCCACCAGGCAGTGACGGTTGCCGATGGATTAGAGGCGCTCAAGGTCGCTGAAACGTTCAAGCCCGATGTGTGTTTACTCGATATCGGCATGCCCGGCATGAACGGTTATGAAGTCGCGCGCCGCATGCGCGAAACGTCGTGGGGCAAGCACGCGTTCCTGATCGCGCTTACCGGTTGGGGGCAGGACGAAGACAAGCGTCGTTCGGCCGAGGCGGGAATTAATATCCATTTGGTGAAGCCGGTCGATCCAAAAGCATTGGAAGCGTTACTCGCGTCGCCGCTGGTTTCAGACGAACAAATTGAGGCGCATCACTAGTTCGTCGCCATTGCGATGACACTTGACGTTTGAGCCGCAACTTGCCAGTTGCAACCCAAAATGGTTACGGAGTATTTCCGCTGGCAGTGACAGCTTGACTCATCGCACTTCGCAAACTCGCCATCTCCGTTTCGATGTCACCCGTGTGCTGCCACAATACGCGACCATCGCTTCCTATCAGGAACGTACTCGGCACACCTGCAATGCGATAACGCTGCTGAATGACGCCATCCTGATCGTGCGCAACCGTAAACGCAATGTGGCTTTCCCGGGCAAAACGACTCACACGTTCGGTTGGACTTTCGTCAACGCTCACGCCGACAATGCGAATGTCTTTTGGCGCATACTCCGCTCGCAACGCATTGAGTGACGCCATTTCTTCGCGACATGATGTACACCACGTAGCCCACACGTTGACCAACGTGAGCGGTTCGCCGCGCTGAATGGCAATCATATTTCCCGCGAGATCCTTCACGGAATACGCCGGAGCAGTGTCGCCAACGATGAGCGCGCGAAACTGCTGCACGTGCGTGGTATCAGTCGCGTCTTTACGCTCACCGCGGCCGCAACTACACACCCAGACCATGCCAGCGGCGCACAGTGCCTGAAGGAGTTTCTGCCCGGGGAATGTTGATCGCGAAAGCATATGTCGCGAAGCCTATCCAGGCTGGCTCGGGGCAACAAGGGCGCCGCCATGTATTGCGCCCCAGGATTGCAATTTCGGCCGCTTAATTGAAGGTGTGAACGACCAGTGAGAAGGGTCCGACGCCAACTGCAACGCTGTCGGAAAGTGTGTACGTGCCCGGAGTGTAAACGAACACATACGGTGGTTGACCTGCTGAGGCGCTACCAAAGAACGCCTGGTACAATTTGCCATTGGAACTGGGAGCGGACGCGGCGGCGCCACGACAGACTCCGGTTGCGGCAACCTTCGCGCACACTTCGTTGCCGCTCGCACGAACCAATGTGCGCGTTTTGGTATTGAAGACAATTGTG
>JBDUAX010000474.1:0-3652 GCA_040004455.1 Gemmatimonadaceae bacterium | reverse complement strand
AAATCGGTTTACACGGTGCGACACCGAAGTACCCACTTAACCCACCGAGGAGAACCACCATGGAAGACGTCGTATTCTCAACCGAACCGGAAGTACTCGATCCGAAAGTGTTGAAAGTCATCAAGCGCGTAAGCAATGAATTCGAACTCGCGCTTGAAAAAGTTGCGGCCAATCACGCCCAACCCGCCAAGTATCCGCTGCCGGCCGACCCACAGTCGACCGAACGAACGCTGGCGGCAATATTCAACACACTGAGCGCAGAAAAGAAACAACATGCCGCAGCACTCGCGACAAGTCGAATCAATGTTCCACTCGCCGTGCGTACCGCTCGCTTTGCTGAACTCGCCAAAGTCGATTTGACAAAGTCTGATTCAGTGAAAAAGCAATCGATCGCATTGCCCATGCCCGTCGCCAACAAAATTCCACAGAATTTCTGGAGCTCGTTACCGGCACTGCACTTAACGCCGGCAGTTCTGCCAACCGCCGTGGTCCAGCATCATCTCGAATTGCGCCTGCGCAAAGTCTATTGTGAAGACGAAACAGGTTCTACCTCAATCGGTAGCGATGAGATTGCGATGGGCGGATTCGTCGTCGATGCACTCGGTGTCGTGCACAGCATGCCGACATTCGATGTCCGCGGCGGTTTCGATACCGGTGAAGACAAGAAATACGATCCGCCCAAGGTCCTGTACAACTTCAGCCTCGACTCACGCGCTCCCTTCCCGCAGCGAATGCTGGCGACGTTAGTCCTGGTAGAAAAAGACGGCAACGGATTTAGCGCCTTCATGGACAAGCTCGTTGATGCTGTGCGCACCGAAGTAACAGACGCCCTGGCTGGATCGATCCCACTTCCCCTACCGGCGCAAATACGGCAGATCATTGCCGCCGCAATTTCCAAAGTCTTCGGCTTCGTGCTCGGGCTTTTCAAGAGCATCTGGGCAAACGAGGACGACATTTTTCCAGAGCGCAATTTGCGGTTGAGCGTGAACAAACTCGATCCACGCTGGAACGGTGGCGACGAAAGTCCACATATTCGCGTCGATTTCATTGGGCATAATGGCCATTACTTCGCCGTGCTCGATACGAAAGCAAAGCGTACAGGCTGAGTACTGAGGGATGCGCGCTGTAGATGCTCAATACAGCGCGCTCCCTGTAGCCTCGGCCCCCAAATTCGAACTGTGCTGTCTGCGCATCACAAGTGTTTCGGCAATGACTCAATTCGGCGGTTTGAGGAGGCTCTTTCAGAGTCCACGCATGGGTCTGGCCGGCATGTCACTTGCAGTTGAAGTGATCGACCCCCACCGGAATCCTCCATGAAGAAGCTGCTGTTCGCTCTGCTTTCCCTGACCGCCGCCGGCACATTGTCTGCGCAGTCGACCAACTATTACATCACCGCGGGCGATCAAAACCTCGGGTTCATCGTTCGCAATGGCGCAATCCAGAGTACGTTCGCCTTGGCAGGCAACGCCTTGTCGGCCGAATACGCGTTGCGCGTAAGTGCTTCGGGACTGGTCATCGCCGATCGCGATGGTGGGAAAACCACCAGCTACAGCCTCACGGGTGTTGCTGGTGCCACACAGAGCAATTCCCCGCAATCATTGGATCAGTTCCTGGACGGCGGCACCGATGGCACGTTCACTTACGCGGCTCGGTGTTGCTCCAGTGCAAACGGCATCTATCGCGGCGATATGAATTTCGGGGGAATGAGTTTGTTTGCGACGGCTGGCGGAACGAACGCCTCAGGCGTGACGTACGCGAACGGTTCCGTCTTTTCCAGCTGGTTTGACGGAGCGATCCGCGAATACTCAGGCGCCGGCCTGTTGCTCAATACCTACAACCTGGGATTGGGCGGCGCCGTTTCGGGCCTCGCATTTGAAAGCTCAACCAACTCATTGTGGTTTTATATCAATGGTGGTAGCACGATTTACAACTACACGCTGACTGGCCAGCGTATCGGAGCTCTCCAGATTGCCGGCCTTTCCAGCTACAACGCTTTCGGCGGCGAAATGGTCGCTGGAGCTGGCGTGCCAAGCACCGTTCCTGAACCCTCGACGTACGTGTTGATGGCAGCGGGCCTGGCGTCCATTGCCGCAGTAAGTCGTCGTCGCAAAGCGTAGTTTCTGGTTGCGCTGCTTGAGTACTTCAAGCGCGGTCTGATTAAAAAACAGAGATCGGCCCGTCGATATTCGGCGGGCCGATTTTATTTTGTACGGGCAATGTCAATTGGAATCCGCTTTCAAATTCGGGAAGCAACGTCACCGCAAATGCTGGCGCAAAGTGCGACGCCGAACGGTAATTTCCCGAGCAGCATTCACACCAATCCCGCCTCCCTTGAGCCAGCCGCCCCATTTCGCTGCACCAATTGGCGAATCGAGCATCGAACGCGCGGCTTTCGCAAAAATCTCCGCGCGACTGCTGCCGCTGCTGTTCGCCTGCTACATCATCGCGTACCTCGATCGTGTGAATGTTGGCTTCGCGAAATTGCAAATGGCCGAAGCGCTCAAATTTTCCGACGCCGTGTACGGCTTTGGTGCGGGCATTTTCTTCATCGGATATTTTCTCTTTGAAGTCCCAAGCAATCTGATTCTCGAACGCGTTGGTGCACGCGCGTGGATTGCGCGCATCATGATCACGTGGGCGATTGTATCGGCCGCGTTCGCGTTTGTGAACGTAATTCCGTGGGGACCCTTGCCCGGGTTGTTCAAAATTTCACAAACGGAATTCAGTTTCTACGCACTGCGCTTTCTGCTGGGAATTGCAGAAGCCGGATTCTTTCCGGGAATCATTCTGTATCTCACGTATTGGTTTCCCGCGGCCCGTCGCGCGAAAACGGTTGCCCTGTTTATGACCGCGGTGGCGATTGCAAATGTTGTGGGTGCGCCATTGTCCGGTGCGATCATGCAGTACATCGACGGTGTTGGTGGATGGCCCGGGTGGCGCTGGTTGTTCGTTACGGAAGCATTGCCTTCGGTGCTCGCCGGTTTCGCCGTGATCTTCTGGTTGCCCAATAATCCGGCGCAAGCAAGTTGGTTAACGCCGGCGGAACGCGAGACAGTGATTCGCGCAGTTGCCGACGACATTGTCGCTCGCGCTGCATCACACGAGGGTCGTCATGACGCGCACAGTGCTCGCGCCGCGCTCACAAGCCCGAAAGTGTGGACACTCGCGTTCGTCTATCTCACCGGTACGCTTGCGTTGTACGGCGTGAACTTCTGGATGCCGACAATTATTCAGGAACTCGGAATTGCTCGCACCGCATTTTTGCAAATTGGATTGGTGACAATGATTCCGTGGGGACTGGCCGGAATTGTGATGGTTATCGTGGGCGCGCACTCCGACAAAACCGGTGAGCGACGGTGGCACGTGTCGGCATCGTTGATTGTTACGGGGATCGGATTGGTGTTGCTCGCACTGGTGGGACATGCGACAATACCTTCAGTCATTGCGCTCTCGCTCGTTACGTGTGGTGTGCTTTCGTTTTTCGCGACGTTCTGGGCGGTGCCAACATCGTTTCTTCGTCAATCGGCCGCGGCGGCGGGTATTGCGTGGATCAATTCGATTGGAAATCTCGGAGGTCAATTCGGTCCCGATTTAATTGGGCGCATTCGCACTTCGACCGGTAGCACGGAGAGCGCGTTTATTACACTGGCGG
>JBDUAX010000473.1:0-3654 GCA_040004455.1 Gemmatimonadaceae bacterium | reverse complement strand
ATTTGAACGGCATTGAAATCATCGCGGGCGGCAGCATGAACATACCCATGCTCATGAGCACCGACGCGACAACGGCATCGATGACAATGAAGGGCAGGTAGATAATGAAGCCGATTTGAAATGAGCGACGCAATTCACTGGCAACGAACGCCGAGGTCAGCACGTGCAACGGCACGTCGTCGATGGTGTTTGGACGTGGCAAGTGACTCAGGCCGATAAACGTTTTCAGATCCGATTCTCGCGTCTGCTTTTCCATGAAAACCCGCAGTGGCTTGACGCCAGTTTCCATCATCTGAATCTGCGTGATTTTCCCATCCATCCACGGCTCGATGGCCGACCTGTTCATCTCGGTCAGCGTTGGCGCCATCACAAATCCAGTCAACAGCAACGCCATCGCCGCGAGCAACTGAGCGGGAGGCGCTGCTTGCGTTCCCATTGCCTGCTTGAGGAAGTGCAGTACAATGAGAATGCGCGTGAAGCCGGTCATCATCAGCAGCAACGTTGGGATGAGCGTGAGCAGCCCCATCATGACCACGATGCCAACGGTTCCGCTCATGCGAAGGCCGCCATCTTTACCGTCGCCCAATTTCAAATCCATCTGCGGAATCAATTTCGCGAGCGCGTCATCCGCACTCGCGATTGGTGCTGGCAGAGCAGTGTTCGCTTTGTTTCCTGAACGCGTATTCGGAATAATTGTCGGCGCACCCGCTTTGTTCGTTGTAACGGTTGGTGCGGCCTTGCTCTTCGTTGAATCAGTCTGCGCGGATTTCGCGGGAAACGTACCAACACCGGCTGGTTTCGGCGTCGCCGTACGAATCGGTGCCGTACGTGGGCGCTCAAAATTTTTCGGAAGAACAAACGAGGCTGGCGCGCCCAGTTTTAAGGTCGAGAGCGAGTCAGAAGTCTTTGGTGTAGCGCTTGGTGGAGTCGCAACCGGCGTTACAGGCTGCGCAGGTTTTTCTGGTGCAACGGTCGGCGGAGCAACCACTGGTGGCGAAACTTGCGCATGCGCTTTCGACGAAAGTCCCGCGCTCGACAACACAATAATTCCGGCAAATACGGCCAGGCGCGTTGCGCCAGACATCGCAATGTTCAGCATATCGCCAAACTCGCGATCGGCCTTTGACGGTGCTGGTGACGACGGCGGCGCGTAGCGGCTGAACGATTCAACTTGCGGAACAGCGTTTGTCGAAAGCCTGTTGAATGATTCGTACTGCAACAACTCATTGGATGATGAATCCGCGGCGGCGAGCAATGCGGCAGCTTTCGCAGTCTTGAGTGCGCCAAGAGCGTCGCGATCAAACAAGCGGCTCACAACAGCGGGCAGAGACTTCATGAGGGCTTTGCCCGCATCGGCGCTGGTTGCGAACGGCGTCACGATTTGACTCGTGGCAATGACGCGCAGGCGATCGGCCTCATCGAGTTCAAACATTGGACGAATGCCGTCAGGGCCAATCGAAACTGCCATGACCTTTTCTCCAACGCGAACCACGGCCAATCCCGACTTTGGGCCAAGTGGAATGCGTTGCACAATTTCAACGGGCAAGCGTGTGCGCGGGTTCACCGTTGCGCCACCGAAGCGCTTCGCAACCCATACCGTTACGCCAATCAGTCCGAGCACGAAAAGCAGCGCGGCCATGATACCCATTGATTGCAAAAGCATGATCAGCTCAGGTAGTTGGCGGAACGCAAGTCGGCGACACGACCCATCGGCGGATATTTGCGCATGTGCTTGCTCATCTTCTTACGCGGCCATCGTTGCCGCAGTGGCCGCGAGTACACGCGTAATGCGTACGCCGAAGTATTCGCCCAGAACAACAACTTCTCCTTCGGCAAAACGACGATCGCCAACGTAGATGTCAATTGGTTCGCCCGCGAGGCGATCGAGTTGAATAACCGAACCACGACCGAGACGCAGAATTTCCTGCACGGTCATGTTCGTGCGACCAAGTTCAATCGACACGGGGAGTGTCAAATCGAGCAGCATCGAAATCGGCACTTCACTGGTGCCAAGGGATGCGTTTTCAAAATCTGTGAGTTGCGGCGCCCGTGCAGTTGATGCGTTCGATGACGGCGTCTTCACGCCGGACTTCGCAGTTTGCACACTGGCCGCCAATGCGTCGATTTCGGCGGAGTTCATGATCAGTTTGAAGAGTCGGAGACGGACGGCGCCACTTGCACCGCATCAAGAATGCGAACGGCCACATTGCCGCCCACTCGACCAGGGTGTCCAATGAAACGCTCCTGGGTTCCGGCGCGCACAATCACCCGTGCGTCTTTCGGAATGTTCGTGGGCATGACGTAACCCACCTGCAATTGCGCGAGATCGCGCAACGAAATCTGGAATGTCGGGAGTCGTGCTTCGACCGGGACGCGAGTGGCGCGCAACGACGACTCGCTGCGAGCGCGTGCTGCGTCGCGTTCGGCCACATTCGTAACGACTGCCACCGGACGCTCGTTTCCTGTCGTGCTGAAAAACTTCTCAAGTACCGAGAACGGCAGGCAGATGAGCAACAGACTGCTGGAGCTTCCTGCCAGGATTTCGATGTTCGCAACGAGTACGGGATCGGCACGATTGACGACCTGCAGAATTTCCGGTGATGATTCGAAACCGGAAACTTCTATTTCGAGCGGCACGTGATCGGCCCACACTTCCTGTAAGTCAAGCGACACGCGATCAGCGACAATCCGAACCGCCATGCGCTCAATGGGCGTGAGCGGACGCATTGGCAGCGCGCTTGACCCGTCGCCACCAAAGACTTTGTCGATGATGAAGTATGCGAATTCCTGACCAATGTCGATGACACCTTTCTGCCCCGTGCCCTTGATATCGAAGACGAATGAAGAGCAGGGCGTTGGCAAGGACAACGTGAATTCTCCGAACGAAAACTGCTCAACACTCTGCAGCCGGATTTCCATCTGCCCGCGAACGCGCGAGATGAGCCAGCCTTCGAGGTTCTTCACGAGCCGCTCGTACATCGCTTCGAGCGTGCGTAAGCGGTCCTTCGAAACGCGATACGGACGGCGGAAGTCATATTTCTGCACGTCGAGGCTGGCAGTGGAGCGAGGCGTCATCTTGTCGGAGTCGCTGCTCAACAGACGATCGATGTCGATCTGGCTCAGTGTTTCATTTGCCATGGCGATTACTGAATGACGAACTGCGGAAAGTAGAGCTGCTTGACTGAGTTTTTTCCGAAATGCGCCGCAATCGCCGCAACCAATTCCGATTTGATTTTCTCGCGATGACTGGCGGAAAGGTCTTCAACAGTTTTCTTCGACAGCGTTGTCAGAATCAGATCCCGTAACTCGGCGTCACGTTGCGTGATTGTTTCGAGTCCCTTGGCATCGACGCATTCAATTGCAATCGACATCAGCAGGTAACGACTGCCGCCCGAGCCTTCCGGGTTGAGCACCAGGTTGTCGAGCAATTGAATTGGCGGTGCGACGGCTCCGCCTTTACCCCCTTCGCCATGTTCGCCCTTGGCTCCCTCACCACCCTTTGTGGCATCGGAGCTCGTGTCCACAGCCACCGAGGCGTGCACCATTTTCCTGGCGACCATTGGGCCGATAACCACCGCGCCTGACCCGCCACCGACCGCCAATCCGGCAACGATGGCGATGATCATGGGCATCTTGGACTTGGGAGCGCTGCTT
>JBDUAX010000472.1:0-3655 GCA_040004455.1 Gemmatimonadaceae bacterium | reverse complement strand
AGCACAATGATCGGTACGCTGGTCAGCTCGCGCAAATGAAACAGCAATTGCGAGCCATCCCCATCGGGCAAACCGAGGTCGAGTACAATGAGGTCCGGTGTTTCGCGAGAACAAACCGCAATTGCTTCGGCCAGTGTAGAAGCCGAAAGCACTCGCGGACAAATGGTGGACAATGACTCCACGATAACGGTGCGAAGCGCCTCGTCATCTTCTACAACGAGAAGACGAGAAGGATCGTTCCACCCGGCTTGAGTCGCGATTATTGGCGTTGAAATGATCGTCAGGGAAAAAATGTTGATCGGAACGAGCCCGCCAAAGGCTTTGTTGCTTTTGACGTTTATGCACAGACGTGATTCACACCGGAACCGGTCTCCCTGTCGGTTTCGGTTCGCTGGCAGCCGCTTCCCTGCGGCGAAATGCGCGTTGCAAAAGCCAGATGCTGGTAATCATCTGTAAGTACACCGTTCCCGCCGAGAGATACCACAGTTCGCGAAGTTGGAAGCCGGACTGATGCGATAGCCAAATGGCCGGCAAAATGAACGTGACTATTCTTGTGGCGCTGCTCACAAGTGATGGCACGGTATTACCCAATGCCTGAAACATTCCCGAGCAGGTAAAAATGATTCCCGACGCCACAAAATTGAGCGACGCGATGCGCAGAAAGTCGCCACCGACTGACATGACGGCCGGATCGCTGGTAAACGGCAGCATCAGCAAATCGGGGCGAATCTGACAAAGCAGCGTGAGAGAGGCCATCAACGCGCTTCCGATCATCACAGCTTTCTTGAATGTCTCACGCGCACGATGCGTGAACCCTGCGCCAACGTTTTGTCCGGCGATCGGCGCCGCCGCAAACGCAATCGCCATTGCCGGCAAGAAGATGGCCTGCATTACTCGCGACCCAACACCATAACCAGCCTGCGCCGGTGCACCGAATTTCCGGATGATGATGTACATGACGCCAATGAAAAAAAACATCAATGCGAACTCACCACCTGCTGGCAAGCCAATTCGCAAAATGCGCTTCCACTGTGCCATTCGCGCGTGAAACATCTGCGAATCAAACTTCACGTATTTCTCTTTCTTCACGAAATACGCGAACATCAACAACACACCAAACGCGATCGAAATTGAACTTGCCAATCCAGCGCCGGCTACGCCCAACGGATGATTCGTTATCCATCCGGCAATCAGCAATGGCGCGAGCAACGCGTTCATCACAACGGTCAATATTTGTACCACCATCGCCGGCTTTGCGATGCCCGTTCCGCGTAGTGCCGATCCCATCGTTACCAACGCAAATTGCAACCCCAATCCAGGCAGGTAGTAACGCAAATACGTCGCGCCTGCTTCAGCTGTCGCCGCGTCCGCAGCCACTGCGCGCATGTACGAACCCGTGAACAAATAGCCACCCACAAGCGTGATCGCCGCACAAAGCGTGGCGATCAACAAACTCTGATTGAATATCATGTTCGCATCGGGCTGATCTTTGCGACCGCTCGCATGCGAAATGAGCACCATGGTCCCAACGCTCAACGTTTGCGTCAGCGCGAGGTTGATGAACGCGACGTTGGCCGCCGCACTGACACCGGCAATCGCCGTGTCACCAAGTTTCGCGACAAAAAAAAGGTCAATCAGCACGTACAGTGTCTGAATGATCATTCCGGCAGCCATCGGCGCGGCCAGGCGCAAGATGTGCCTATTGATGGAGCCCTGAGTCAGGTCATGCATGACGCGCTTACTGGGGAAATTGCCCTGTGCCGAAAACGACTGCGATATCGGCTCTCATTCGCTTAGTGATGTGAGATGATCACTCCGCGTATGCCTCGGCGCAACTCAAAGAGGCGGAACCGGTACCGATATGCGAAAACCAAACCGTTGCTCCACCAACTGAGCAACGGGGTGTTTGCCAATCCGCGCCGCCTGATATTTCATTCGGGGCAGGACGTCCCTCACCGCCGCCGTGAAGGCCGCGTGTGTTGATTCCAATATCCGAATGCTCGATTGATCCACCCGCCCCAACGAGTCCACAATGAATTGGGCGACTGTCACACCTTCAATGCGCGCTTCGAGGAGTTTCGCCGGATATACGGGCCCTTCGCTTGACGGATCGCGAGTTGCCGCCGAGTCGACTTCGATTTCCGAGAAGGCATGCAGCGGCTCGGGAATAACGCGTACCTCTGGCACTGGCGCCGCAGCAGCGCCCGGAGGGATCAGTTCGTTGACTGGTGCTGGGGCGACCCGAGCGGCAACTTGCGTTGGAAGGGTACCAGCAAGGCCGATGTACTGCAGGTGCTCTTCCACCGGCCGCGGCTGGGGCCTCAAAAGCGGGTAGAGAAACTGTGCGCTGATCGGCGTGTCGTCGGGAGGCAGCGCAGCGATATGAGACGAGGCAATCAAAGCACCGGTTGCAAGTAGCGCATGCAGAAGCACACTCAGTCCCGCACTGATGGGCCCTGGTAACGATGGCGGACGCGACGACTCAAGACTGGTTCCTTTCACAACAAGCCTCGATCAGGATGGGCGTTCCACTGCTGAAAACTGCGGCTTTCACTTAGCACAGTCCAGCTCTTCCGGGATGCCCGGTGTGGTACAACGCCGAGGCGTGGGGTGAGTGGGATGAACGGGTGTTTCGTCAGAAGATTCTTCTTTTGCGGGCGGTTCATGAAATTCCGCACATCAATTTGCAGTGCAACGCCCTCAGCTCTGGGGAGACGATCTATCGACGTCTCTCGTTGCTGCGCCCTCGCATCGTGCTGCGCGTTTGTGCTCGCCGCCGCCTGCGACTCAAAAGTCGCCGGCGGCACGGATTTCGTTTTTACGGGTGGACATGTGTTTACCGGCGACTCCGCCAACCCCTGGGCACAGGCAATTGCCATTGCGGGTGATCGCATCGTCGCAGTTGGCACCGATAGCGCAATAACAGCCCTCGCCGGTTCGAGGACACAACGCATTGCTTTGGCTGGCCGCTTAGTGGTTCCCGGTTTCAACGACGCGCATGCACACATTGGTGCCGGCATTGGCGGCGTCACGTTTCATGCTGTCGCCGGGTCGACCCCGGATCCCGCAATTGCAACAGTTCTCGTCGCGCTCAAGGCCGCAGCAAAAAAGGCCCAGCGAAATGCGTGGCTGGTTACCGATGTTGGTGAGCGCGTTCTGGGCGATCCGAGAGCTCGTCGCACCTTGCTCGACAGTGTCGTGTCGAATCATCCGGTCATGTTGCGCGGTTGGACTGGTCATGGCGCTGTGCTCAACACGGCCGCTCTGCACGTAACTGGCCTCGATACCGCGTCCGATGTCGAAGGTGGTTGGCAGGAGCGTGATGCTGCGCGCAAACCCACCGGGCGCGTTGATGAATACGCCCTGTACGATGTTGCACGCGCCGTTGAAGTTGCGCGCGGGCAGAACCCGACAACGGCCGCGTTTCGCGCGTACGATTTGCTGTCGGCATCGCTCGGTATCACCAGCACGCAAATCATGGCGACAAATTTTTCGCCATCGCTGTTTTCGCACATCGAGCGCATGGGGGTGCTGCGCTCACGTCAACGCATTATTCCGTTCGAAATGACGGGAGTCGGGCGTCGGGAATCGCTTTGGGTCGGTGCGAAACCAAGCAACATGCTCACAACTATTTCCGGCGCAAAATGGATTCTCG
>JBDUAX010000471.1:0-3657 GCA_040004455.1 Gemmatimonadaceae bacterium | reverse complement strand
GGATTCTTGGTCGTGTAGACGACGTGCTGAACGTTGCCGGACATCGCATTGGCACAATGGAAGTTGAAAGCGCGCTCGTCGATCATCCGTCAGTTGCCGAAGCCGCCGTCGTTGGCAAGGCTCACGAACTCAAGGGCCAGGCAATCGCCGCCTTCGTAACACTTCGCACCGGATTTACTGCGAGTCCCGCACTTCGTGATGAATTGCGCGAACATGTTGCAAAGAAGATCGGCGCGCTAGCTCGCCCCGATGACATTTTGTTCAGCGCAGATCTGCCCAAAACACGGTCCGGGAAAATCATGCGGCGCTTGCTTCGCGATATTGCAGAAGGACGCGCCCTGGGAGACACAACGACCTTGGCCGACCCGGGAGTCGTTGCGAGTCTCAAGGATCAATACGAGGCGCAGGAATCGTAACGAACAATGGCAAAAGCCGAACGGAGTGTGCGTAGCGTCACACCGCACCAACGCGCGTAAGTGAAACATTCACCTATACTTGCGCGTCTAAACTGGAGTTATGAGCATACTTGGAAAGCTGTTCCCGGAAACCCTTTTCCCACGCAAACTCTCGACGGAAGCCGAGCAGCGGTTGCGCCTCGCACACGCGCGCGCGGAAGAGGCATTGATTCGCACACACATTGAGAATGCGCTGCACTTTGTCGAAACACTCGCCCCCGAAGTTCGCTTTGAACGCGCGCTGGAGATCTACATTCGCGAACTGAACATCGCCGATCCCCTGGCAAGTATTGTCGCGACACGCGCGTTGGTTGCGTTGGGAGATTCACTCATCCCGGCGCATCCGGAAACTGAAAGCGACGCGGGCGCGGTTCCGCTACCGCGGCTGCGATTGGATGACGTGGACGACAGCAAACGGAAACGCGCGTAGAAATTCTACGCGCGTTTCTTGTTCTTACTGCTTCTTTGAAGTATCAGCCGTTGCAGGCAAACCAAGTTTCACGCGCTCGGCGTCGACCAACGATTTCATTTGATCGTAGTCCATGTTTCCCGGATACATTTTGCCACCAATGACAAATGACGGCGTTCCCGTAACCTGATACGCGAGCCCAGCCTGTCGATTCCCTTCGATACGCGTCACGTTATCACGCGAGTCGAAACAGGCGTTGAACTTCGTTTCGTCGAGCCCGACTTTTTTCGCATATCCATCGAACACTGGCTTCGGATTTTTGTGCTCGCGTCCTTCCCAATCTACCTGACCGGCCAGCAACAAATCGTGCATCGGCCAGAATTTTCCCTGATCGGCCGCGCATGAAGCCGCGAGGGATGCAAACAATGTGTTGGGATGCAAATCGGGCAGCGGGAAATCGAAGTAACGCAAATTCGCGAGCCCTGTGTCGACAATTCGCTTACGAACATCAGGCTCGGTAATTGCCGCGAAATTGCCGCACTGCGGACATTCGAAATCGGCGAACTCCATTATAGTTACCGGCGCATTGGGATCGCCCAGCAAATACCCCTCGGCCTTGGGCAGCTTCATGCCTTCGGGCAGCGTAATCGGTTTCGGCGCGCTTTGCATTTTGAAAACGATCGCAATGATGGCGATAACTACGATGCCACCAATCAGAGCAAAGAACGGCGTGCGCGACGGCTGCGGCTTGACTGCCGCTCCTTTTTTCGCGGACCCGTTGGAAGCGTTTGCGTAGCCTTCCCTTTTGCCCTTCCGAGATTGCGCCATGTGTGCAGCCCTACTTTTTCACTGGTGGTGCAGCGGTCGCCGACTTCGCCGCAATCAACGAGTCGACCATGTGTTTTATGGTGTCGTAGGTCTGCCCTCCCGAAATCATTTGATCGCCAATGATGAATGTTGGCGTTGATGATATGTTGCGCTCCACACCAGCCGCTCGATGCGCTTCTATTCGCGCGACGTCCTTTTGCGAATCAAAGCACTTGTTCCATTCGTCTTCGTTGATACCGAGAGGCTTCAGGTAGGTAGCAATGACCTTTCTGGGGTTCGCGGTTGCTGCGGTGTTCCAATCGTTCTGATTTCGGAACAACACGTCGTGCATTTCCCAGAATTTTCCCTGATCGGCGGCACACGCGGCAGCCAACGACGCCGACATTGTATTTCCGTGCATCGGGAGCGGGAAATCGTAAAAACGAAAACTCGCGAGCCCCGCATCAACAATGCGTGAGCGGATGTCTGGCTCAGTGACGTTTGCGAACTGTCCGCACCCCGGACACTCAAAATCGCCGAATTCGATAATCGACACCGGTGCGTCAGCCTTGCCGCGCAAATATCCTTCGGCCTTCGGCAACGCCGTTCCAGGCGCCAGCACGATCGGCGCAGGGTTGCTCGTCTGCATTTTCTTGTAAATCAGACCCGCGGCAGAAATAACAATTGCGATGAGCATCAGAAAAAACGGAGCGCGCGACTTCGTTGGCTTGACCTGGGCCACGTGAATTCCTCGACGGGAGCTTTAGTGATGTTTCGGCCGCGCGTCGGCTTCCTGTCGCGAATGTTGCGACCAGAAGCGCACTCAGCACTGATATGCAGAAGCCGGTAAGCTATTCACACGGTACCCGTGCTGCCAGCGAGCACGCTATCGTTAGTCGCGTAAACTGCGCATCGGGCATTCGCTACGCACGAGGGATAACGATTGTACATCGAACATCTGCATATACCAGTTGGCGCTGGCGCGCTGCATGTTGAGCGCGTTGGGCGCGGTGGACAGCCAATTGTATTGTTGCACGGTTTCGGTACCTGCGCTTTTTTGTGGCGTCGGGTACTTCCTCAACTGGCGGCGAAAGGAATGACCGCGCTGGCGATCGATTTGCTTGGCTACGGCGAGTCGGATCGCCCGGCCGACGGTGCTTACAAAATTCCCGCGCAAGCCGAGCACGTTGATCTCGCGTTAACGGCGCTGCGGCTACCGAAGGCGGTTGTTGTCGGCCAGGACGTGGGGGCCTTGGTTGCGCTGCAGCTCGCAGAGAGGCGCTCCCAGCGCGTGGACCGGCTCGTTCTCATCAATCCCCCCGACCCGTCTGACCTGCCGGGACCGGCCGTTCGCGCGCTACAGCGCGCCTCGGCCCGAATTGCGCTTGGGGCACACGGTTTGTTCGGCGCCGGACCGTTGCTCACCCCGATGCTGCGCGACTCGGTTGCTGATGAAGCAACGATGACCGATGTCCTTGCGGCGCGGTACCTGGCTCCGTTTGTCGGCAGCGAAGGGGTTGATCACCTGCTTATGCTGGCCCGCAGTCTGGAGTTCGAAGACGGCGAAGAATTGAATCTGCCTTTCGTGCACACGCCGACTCTGCTGTTGCACGGACTTCGAGACCCGTCGGTAGATGCAACGATGATGGGCTCGCTGGCATCCCGCCTCTCGGGCGTTCGAAATTTGCGCATGCACGCCTTTCAAAACGCCGGGCGATTGGTTGCGGAAGACGCTCCCGACGAGCTTTCGGCAATCATCGCAGAGTGGGCCAACGTTTCCTGGGCGGAGAGCGTAGAGTAAGTATTGAATGCTGGTGAAGGCGGCCAGAATCATGAAGCCAGCGTCAATACGGAGTGGTGCCCCCTAGGCAGCTCCAAGCGTAACCCGTTAGGTTTTCAAGGCTACCGGTGATCAGGTTCCCGGAGCGTTTGTTCGACGTACTACCCAGAGGAAATGGCAAAACCAAAGCTTCGTCAACGTCGCGA